>CAZBLF010000023.1:0-17945 GCA_964492935.1 uncultured Methanosarcinales archaeon | reverse complement strand
TTGTAGTAGGTGTAGGCGAAACCGGGCATATCTACGTTTACTCTCGGTGCGGCGCCTTTTTCTAGGATTAATCTGCAGATTTCGTTGACTAGGGTTGCTGCTTCTACTCCAGAATTTATTTTGATGATGTCGCCTTTTTTTACTTTGATAGAATGTTCTACTAGTAATTTGGCTAATTTTTTTTCTCTTTCGTCTAACATGGTATCACCTTGATTTTTCTCTTAATGTCTCTGCTACTTCAGCAATAGTGGGATGCACGTGGATTGTGTTTTGAATGGTTTCTATGGTTGGAGAGGTTGAATTCATGACGGCAACGTATTCATGGATTAATTCGTCTGCTCTTAGTCCCATCATCGTTACTCCGAGGATTTTTCCTGCTTTATCGGTTAGGATTTTCATGAAGCCTCTTGATTCGTTCTCTATTCTTGTTTTTGCGGCTCTCGCGAAGTTTGCTTTGAATAATCGGTAGTTTACTTTCTTTTTTTGTGCTTCTTTTTCTGATAGTCCAATGCCTGCTATCGGTGGATGGGTAAAGACTGCCCAGGGGATTAAATCGAAATTTAATTTGCGAGATGCTTTGTTGAAGATGTTGTCGATGATGATATGTGCTTCTCGTGATGCTGCATGTGCAAATAAGGCTTCGCCAATCACGTCTCCGATGGCGTAGACGTTTTTATTGGTTGTTTGGAATTGTTCGTTTACTTTGATTCCTTTTTTGTCATTGAGTTTGATTCCTGCTTTTTCTAGTTGCAATCCCTCTATGTTTGGGATGCGGCCGGTTGCAACGACGATTGCATCTGCATTTATTGTTTCTTGTTTTGAGTTTTTATCTGCTAGGTCGTTGAAGGTGATGGTCTTGTTTGATACTTCGATGATATTGATGCCTGTTTTGATGGTCATTCCTTCTTCTTCGTAGGCTTTGTGTAATGTTGAGGAGACATCCTCGTCAATCAGGCCGAGGATAGTTGGTAATCTTTCTAGTACGGTTACTTGTGCTCCTAGTTCGTTAAAGAAGGTTGCATACTCCATTGCTATGTAGCCGCCGCCGATGCAGACCACCTTCTTTGGAAATTTCTTCGTTTGGAGTATGTTTTCGTTGGTGATGTAGTCAGTGTTATCTAATCCCTTGATGGGTGGGATGAAGTTTTTGCTTCCTGTAGAGATGATGATGGTTTTTGCTGTTAGTTCTTTGTCTCCTGCTTTTACGGTTGTGTCGTTAATGAATTCAGCTGGCTCGCGAATAGTGGTGAGATTAGGATTGCGAATACTCATCTCGATAGATTTCTGGCCGTAGTCGACCATGCCTTGAGCGCGAGCTAGCACTTTCTTAAAGTCGAACTTTGCTGTAGCTGTTATTCCGAATTCTTCTAGATTATTTGTTTGATGAAAAAGGTGTGAGGCCTGGAGCATTGCTTTGCTTGGGATGCAGCCGGTATTGAGGCAGGTTCCTCCTAATGCACCTGGGTCGATCATCGCTGTCTTTAATTTGCTAGAAGCTGCGTGCATAGCTATCTTGAGTCCAGCTGTTCCACCGCCGATAACGATAACGTCGTATTGATCTGCCATGTGTTTTGAGGTTGCTCCGTTAGATTATAAATGTTTGGTTTAGCGTTTGGAGACCGTGAATTTCGCTTTACTCCTCCAACAACCAAACTAGCGAGAATCGGGGATTCTCTGGGCCTTGAAATCTTCCCAGAACCAAACCTTTAAATATTTGTTTTTTCACCATTAGCTGATGTCAGATAAAAAGAAAGACAAGTGCGACCATCCCGAAGGTGAGGATGAGGGTTGCCCTTTCTGTTGATTCTAATCGGAATTATTTAATCAAGTGGTTATTTAAGTAGGGTTCTTGCTTTCAGCAGTATGAGTGATGGAAGTGAGGCTTACGTTGATAGGAATGCTGGGTCTGTAGCTGATCGTTTGTACAGCAGAGAAGGGGATTCTACTCCATTGCTTGAACATCTTCTTGAATTTACTCCTCGTGGCTCTTCTGGTCTTGAAGTTGCGATGGGCGCAGGATCTCATTTTAGAGAATTTGTTGCGGCTGGTGTTGATATGGTGGGGGTTGAATATGATGAGGATGTTGTTCATGAAGCAAAGGAACTTACCGATGTGTTTTACGCTGGACATGAGGAAAATGGTTTTGGAAGTTATGACATTATAGAATCCTGTATGTTTGACTATCTTTTGGATAAAGACGAATCGTTCGATGTCGTCCATGGAAATTCCATTCTTCACACTCTCCCGTATGATAGGTTGAAAGAATTTGCTGAATTAGCATATGCTGCAACTGCTCCTGGCGGGAGAAATGGATATTCGTTTAAGACGGTTGAAGATGAATATAGTGAGTTTGGAGAACCTGCTAATGAAGAACATCCAGCTGGACCAGTAATAGTGGGTCCTGACGGTATTTCTCGGGTATTTGTAGAGGATCCGGACCCCATCATTGAGGTTTTTGAGGATGCTGGATTTGTATATGAGGAGCTTGATGATCATTATTGGTCTAAAGAGGGTTTTGACGAACATCCCCATGATTCTAAGGAAGTACTTACTGCTCATTTCTGGGGCGGCGTGTTTAGGAAACCTGCATAATGCCTCAGTAGAAAATCTCACTTCGTTCGAGTCACCAGCTTCGAATTCTTGCTTCTCTCTATGAATGCTGACATTCTCCATAGGAGCCAACCCTCTTTTCAGCCTGATTTTGTACCTATGGGAATTCGACTTAAAGCAGGTGACCATGAATTTCTACTGAGCCTCGCATAAGGATAGCTTTTTATAGCTTGTTCGTGTTATCGGCGTATGAACATCGCTAACATCATTACGTTGCTGAGAATTTTACTTATTCCCGTATTTATTGTATTGTTGGTGATGGATTTTTATTATTGGGCTACGGTTGTTTTTATTGTATTGGCTGCAAGTGACTGGTTGGATGGATACTTGGCAAGGAAACATAACCTAATTACTAATTTTGGGAAACTCATAGATCCGATGGCGGACAAGATTTTAGTGGTTGCTGCTTTGATTTTTTTAATCGGTAAAGGTGTTGATGCGTGGATGGTGTTTCTGATAATCACGAGGGAATTTGTGGTTACTACATTGCGTCTCGGAGCTCAGTCGCAGGGCATTACGATAGCGGCGTCTCAATGGGGTAAAATTAAAACGATTAGTCAGATGGTTGCGATTGTGGTGGTATTGTTAGCGTTGCCCTATGCATGGGAGCTGATGCTGATTGCTACGGTGTTGACGGTAGTTTCTGGTATTGATTATTTCTGGAAGTCTCGGAAACTTTTTTCTGGGAAGCTTCAGTAGAGAGATGTAAGTAAAAGACAAAAATCACGCATAATTTGTTTGTCTTGTACAATATAGAAGACGAGAATAATCATGCGTTACTTGTGTCGTCTTCTATGTAATAGAAAGCCTTAAAAACGTAGTTAGCGGAGTTGTTTTCATGGTAGCTCGGGGTAAGAAGGTAGTAGGGCTGATTGAATCAGTTACCCTTATCGATAAGAAAGGCAAGAAACGTACGTTGAAGGCTAAGATGGATACGGGTGCGACTAGATCGTCAATTGATGTGTCTTTGACCAAAGAGATGGACTTTGGTCCGGTGTTGCGGAAGAAGCTGGTGAAGAGTGCTCACGGAACTACGCTGAGACCGGTGATTGGGGCTAACATAGAATTTGCATCAGAGAAATTTAAGACTGAATTTACGGTTGCGAATAGAAGTCATTTACGTTATAAGATTTTGATTGGGGTGAACGTGTTGGAACACGGTTTTTTGATTAACCCGGGTAAAAAATGAAAGCTGCACTTATTTCATTAGGAAGTACGAGCTCGAAATGGACTATTGAGGCCATGGAGAAGCATTTTTCTAGTGTGGATGCCATTGATCTTCGAAGCATCGAGGTGAAGATGGGAAGTGATAAGGCAGAAGTGCTGGCGAATGGTAAGGCGTTGCCTGATTATGATTGTATTTTTGCTAAGGGATCTTTTCGTTATGCTCAGATTTTACGTGCGTTAACTAGTGTCTTGGGAAAAACATCGTACATGCCCATTTTGCCCTACTCGTTTTCGGTGGGGCATGATAAATTACTGACGCATTTGGCATTACAGCATTTTCAGGTTCCGATGCCGAATACGTATTTGGCTGCTACTCCCGAAGGAGGGAAAAAGATTTTGGAGAAGATTAACTATCCCATTATTTTTAAGTTGCCGAGTGGGACGGGCGGTAAGGGAGTGATGTATGCTGAATCGTATGCTGCTGCTAACTCGTTATTGGATACGCTTACTACGTTGCGACAGCCGTTCCTGATCCAGGAGTATATAGAGACGAATGGCGAGGATATTCGAGTGTTGGTTGCAGGTGATAAGGTGGTTGCTGCGATGAAGCGCAAGGCGATGGATGGAGAGAAGAGGGCTAATACGCATGCAGGTGGCGCGGTAGAATCATACACGCCGGATGCACATACTAAGGAAATTTCTATTCGTGCTGCTAAATCATTAGGTGCTTCGTTGTGTGCTGTGGATATTTTAGAGGGTTCGAAAGGTCCGTTAGTGGTGGAGGTTAACTTATCTCCTGGATTACAGGGCATTACAGAGGCTTCCGGGGTTGGGGTTGCGGATAAGATTGCAGAATATTTATTTGAACAGACGAAAAAGTTGAAGGATAAGGGGACGAAGCACGGTGCCTCCGAATTATTGAAAGAGATTAGTCGTAAGAAGGACGATACTACGGAGCAGCAGATTATCGCTCAGCTCGATGTGCGCGGCGGAAGGTTGTTATTGCCGAATGTGATTACTAAGATTTCTGACCTTGCTGATAGGGGAGAATGTATTATTAAGGTTAAAGAAGGTCAAATTATTATTGAGCGCATTTGAAGAGTTAGTTTTCTGGTTTAATTTTCTTGCCCAAGAATACTTTTGATGTTTTTGCTACAATCGTTGAGAGAATGATTGAATAGAGCATGAAGACGATGGTGAGATGGAGTATGGTGGTTAAGCCAGGTAGATTTAATGTGGAGAGGCTGAATGCTACTACGGCTACAGCGATTCCCTTTTGTGTATTTAATGCCATGAAGATTTTTTCTTTTCCAGTTAATTCAATCTTGCGACAGGACCATTCTATTGCTACAAATCTGATGACGAGGTAGACTCCGAAGAGAGCGAGTGAGGTTGCTAAGAACTTTGCATCTAGTGGGAATTTGATGATGACTCCGATGAGGACGAATACTAGAATCTCTAGGGAATTTGCGAAGAAGGAGGCAATCTCCATTATATGCACTCGATGCGAGACGTAGACGTGTCCGATGAAGAGTCCTAGTGTTGTGACTGCTAGAACACCATTACCTCCCAAGTTCTCGGCTAGGACGTAGGTAAATAATGCTGCAGTGATGATTGCTAACGGGCTAATGGTCTCGGAATATTGTTTTTTCATGACCTTTGAGATGATGATTCCTACGACAATACCTGATCCGATTCCGGAGACGAATTGTTGGAAAAAAGGTCCAATCTGCTGGACGAACGTTGAAAAAAGGTCTACCTGGTCGAACGATGTGATGAAATCGATGAGGATAAAGGGGAGAAGAACGGTTAATGGGGAGTTGATGACTGATTCTATCGATAATAAAGAGGCTGCCTTATTTTTGGTGGATTTTAGAAGGCTGATGATTGCGTCGGGTGCGGTGCCGGACATCATGAAGGCGAAGAGGAGTGCTGCTAGCGGGCTGGGCAGGGCAAAGAATTTGACGGTGAATATGGTGAGGAAAATCGAATTGAGGAGGAGAAAGATGAAAGTTAGGCGGAGAGCGTGGATGGAGAGGGTGTCGAATTGGTGAATGTTGAGATTCGAACTGGCATCGAACACTATGATGGCTAGAGCGATAATAGCTATTGCAGTCAGAAATTCCGGTGGAAAATCGAGGAGTGGTGCCTCGCCCACTGAGAGATGGCCAATGATTACTCCTGCGAACAGCAGCAGCATGATCTTTTGAATGCCGAGCTTGTCTGCTAATAGTGAACAGAGAATACCTATAATAAGCACGACAACAAGATAGGTAATAAACGTAATTGGATCCATGATAGCCTCTTTTTAGTGATTTTTAGGTAATGAGGTATAAAAGCGTTTAGTTTTTGAGATGAGTGGAGTTGAGGAGCTTTATGAGTTGCGGCTCGGTGATGGAAGACTTAATTGAGGCTTGTGCGAAGTGTGTTTTCGTGGCTTTGTGGGTTTTCTTGATTGCTTTAATGAGGTCTTCTGTTTTTGGCAGTGCTTTGAGTTTGTGTGTTTTTGCTAGTGCGTGGATGTCGTAGAAGCCTAGAATCGGTAGTTCTTTCGCTATCAAATCTAGGAAGTCTTGGATGGTGTCATCTTTGTTGGTAGATGCTATTGTTTTTGCTAATTTGACATCTTGAAGGTTGCCTGTCCACATGGGTCCGGCTTCTTTGTAGTCGTCGTGTTGTTTTAGGATTTTATCAACAGCTTCCTTGCTCTTTTCGGCTCTGAAAAATACTCTCATGTAATGGTCTTTGGAGTAGCTGTACATTGGAATGAGTGCTTTCTGGAATTGTGCTGCTACTAATTGCACTTTTCGTATGAGGATTCTCAAACCGACTTCGTGCATCTCTGCTGTTCTGAGGGGTTTTGCCCAGTATTTTCTTTGGCATGCCTTGGGATAGGTGCCGGCAAGTGCTGCGGTATCGGTTGCGGTAACTGCTAGGATGCCGTTTCTGGCGATTCTGATGACTGCTGACTGTAGGAATGGGTTGGGGGAGCCGAACGGGTCGATGTCGATGTAGTTGAAGCCTTTACTGTTTAGGAGGAAGAGATTTGCATCTTCGTTTGTAACTTGTGCTTTGACTTTATTCTTTTTGAGATGCTTGCGTATGTGCTTGCATGCTTCAGGTGAGGCGTCATTTATTGTTATTGATTGTATCTTGTTTTTTGGTAGTTCTTTGAGCATGCGAATGCTTCTGATGCCGGAGCCTGCTAGGGGATCTGCAATTGCTAATGCTTTGTCGTTGACAGAATTGAGTAGGAGGATGGAGACGTCTCGATTGAACTTCATGATGGGATTGTAGAAGACGGGCATTGCTTTGCTGACTATTTTGGGATTTGAGGTGGTTATGGTGGCTAGGCCTTCTTGAATGGTTGGCATAGTTGTACAATAAGAAGTCAGTATTAAAAGGTTGCTTAAATTGTATAGAATTAAACGATTGTGATTTCGATGTGCTTTGAATCTCGGAATTCGTCATTCGAAACGGTTAATTTTGAGATGTAGGTTCCTGGGGGGATGTTCCTGGAAATCGGCATGTGTATCATGGAAAGTCGCGAATCTCGCTTCGGAACGTCAAAAGGAATGGATGTGTACTGGATGCCAAGGTCGTAGATGATGAGTTTTACGCTTACATCCTCAATTTCGCTGCTCGTTGGATTCTGAACGGTGACAAAGGCTTGGCCGAACGTTCCTCGCTGGTAGGGTTCGTCAAGATAATACCGTCCCAGTGGGTGAAAATTGACAAAAGCTGCTGCGAAAATAAAAACTAACAGCAAGCCTGCCAATGATTTAGGCATGAAATCCCCTTTCATGTTGTTTTTCAGGAGGCAATGCTATATAAAGTTTTATTTAGTTGATTATGGGGGTTGGGATGGTGGTTTTGGTGTATTCTCTTGAGAAATTCCATAGTTTTAAAAATCCGTTATTTTTCTTAGTAGGTATGGCATTACGGAGTCCGATGTGTGTGATACTGGCGCACGTTGATCATGGAAAGACGAGCATCTTAGATACGATTAGAGGGACGGCTATTACCTCTGGGGAGGCTGGCGGGATTACGCAGGCTATTGGTGCTTCTCTAATTCCGATGGACACCGTTAAGAAGGTGTGTGGACCGTTGTTAGATGCGTTAAAAATTCCTTTTACTATTCCTGGCTTGTTGTTTATTGACACTCCCGGCCACGCTTCGTTTACATCATTGCGTAAAAGAGGCGGTAACTTAGCAGATATTGCGATTTTGGTGGTGGATGTTAATGAAGGATTGAAGCCACAGACGATTGAGTCGATGGAGATTTTGAAGACATATAAGGTTCCATTCGTTATTGCTATGAATAAAATTGATTTGTTGTATGGGTGGAAGTCGCAACCGGATCAGATGTTGATTCCTAACATTTCTAGTCAGACGAGTGCGGTGCAGCAGGCGATTGAGGGTAAGTTGTATGAACTTGTTGGATCGTTATCGGAGCATGGGTTTGATGCTGAACGTTTTGATCGAGTGGGAGATTTTACGAAACGCGTTGCGATTGTTCCTACATCAGCTAAAACTCGGGAAGGTATTCCTGAATTGTTGATGGTGATTTCGGGATTGGCTCAGAAATTTTTAGAGGATAAACTAAATGTTGATGTTGCTGGAAATGCAAAGGGTTCTATTTTAGAAGTTAAGGAAGTTAAAGGGTTAGGATTGAGTATGGATGTTATTGTGTATGATGGTACGCTCCGTAAGGGAGATACGATTGTGGTGGGAACGTTAAATGAACCGATTGTAAGTAAGGTTCGTGGATTGTTTGAGCCGAGTGCACTTTCTGAAATGAGAGATAAGCGCGCTAAGTTTGAGGGTGTGGATGAGGCAGTTGCTGCTACGGGCGTTCGTATTATTGCTCCGGATGTGGAGGGAGTCTTAGCAGGGATGCCGATTCAATCTTGTTCTGAGGATGAAGTAGATGCGGTTAAGGAAGAAATTCAAAAGGAGATTGAGGATGTGCTGATTCAGACGGACAAAGAAGGTATTGTGATTAAGGCTGATACGATTGGTTCGTTGGAGGCTTTGGAGAAAATGCTTCGCGATATTGACATTCCGATTAAGCGTGCCTCGATTGGTCCGATTACTAAGAAAGATATTGCGGATGCCGAGGCTAATCTGGAGCATGATGCGTTGAATGCGGTTGTGCTTGGATTTAATGTCGACGATGCCTCTGGAAATGAGAAGGATTCCCTTACCATTTTTACTAATCCTATTATTTACAAATTAATTGAAGATTTTGAGAAATGGCGAGAGGATACTCAAAAATCTGCGGAAGCCGGTGATTTAGCGGGATTGATGCAGCCGGTCAAGGGAGAAATCATGAAAGGCTATATTTTTAGGCAGAATAATCCTGCCGTTGTGGGTATGGATATTTTGGGTGGTACGTTAAAGACTGGCATGAAGTTGATGAAGGATGATGGCATTTCGATTACCACGGTTAAAAGTATGCAGTTGGAACAGAAAACAATTGAGGCTGCTGAAAAGGGGAAACAGGTTGCCGTGTCGTTAGAGGATGTTACGGTTGGCAGGCAGATTGATGAAGGCACAGTACTGTATGCTGCGATACCTGAGGAAGATTTTAGGAAATTGCGCGATTTGAAGTCGAATCTTTCTGATGATCAGAAGGTGGTGTTGAAGGAGATTGCTGAGATTATGCGAAAAGATAATCCGTTGTGGGGCGTATGAAGGTTGCTGTATTGGAGCGGAAAGAGCGGAAAGAATTTCTTAAGTTATTAGAATCACAATTTGGTTTTACTTTGAAATTAGACTTTGCTTTTTTTAAGACGGAAAAAGGTAAGATTTATGGAGTCAATAGGGATGTTGGGTTGCTTGATCTTTCTAACGTTCGGGTTAATTCTTTGGGCGTGTATTTGGGTGAGGTATCGCATGGTGAGGCTCGGTTGTCGATTGAGGGGAGTCAGGTGATTGGTGTTGCAGCTACGAAAGGTGTTGTTACGGTTAGTGATAGCGTTGCTAGGATGTGGATCAAGGGTAATGATATTGAGACTGATACTACGGAAACAGGTTTTGTGCTGATTAAGAATTCTTCTGACTTCTTAGGGTGTGGTCGGGTTAAAGAAGGCGTGATATTGAACTTTGTTCCGAAAACTCGCTATTTACAGGTTAGTGATTGAGACGGTAATGATTTGATTGGGATCGTTCATTTTGTCTCTGAGTTCTTGCTTGAGATGTCTGCTTGCTTTATTTGCTAATATTCCGAAGGTTCTCTTGCTGAGGAATTTGCTTGTTCTTATTACTATTTCTCTTTCATCGTCGAAATGCATGTTGAGATGGCAGCGGATGTCTTCGGTTATATTGTCTGCCTTTATGGTGATTCTTACTAGGTCTTTATTGTTGGTTCTGCAATAGTTGATGAAGTCTTTGAGTTTGTTGTGTTCGAAATTTGCTTTAACTCCTATGATACAGTCAGCTTCAATTCCGATTTCTTCGTCTTTGGTGAATTCGAAGGTTGTTTTGTGGTGGCTTAGGACGTTTTTATGTCCTCGTGCTTGGAAGGTGTAGTTCATGCTTGCTTTGTTTCTTTGGGCTATAAATAATTTTTCAATGTGTCTCTGGCTGCTTTGATGTATTGGAGCTAAAGTTAGTTACTTTGCATTCCATTTCTCTGTCGGATAACTCTTGTTATATGGACTAATAGTTCATATAGTATGGATTGATACTTGTTTTAGTATGCATTAATAGTTCATACTAGGGTATGTGCATAGCATCACCAGGTCGAAATTCATTGATACCTCAGAATTAAGTGCGTTGCGCGGGGTTGCCCCATCCGGGGACGCAGCACCTTCAGAAGTCAAGAGCAAGAATTTCGAAGGTGCTATGCACATACATACTAGGGAAAAGTTTATATAGGGAGGATTCCCTTTTTGTTGGATAGGATGTTTGGAGATCGGATGGGATGAGCGTTTATCAAGATGTAGTTCAAGGGATTAGCTCCTTATTTGCTCCATGATTTGGATTACTTTGCGGGCCATCCCCTCTGAGGTGAAGCCATTCTCTTGCACCATCTTCCTTGTTTGTTGCCTTACTTCTGCAGTATTATTCATGGCAAGTATCTCGTCAATGCCTAGACAGAATTGCTCACCTGCATCCTCTAAAGCATCATATCTTCTAGGGGCGCTCTCATTTAAGAGTACGGGGGTATCTACTGAGATAAGTCGGCTATAGGGGTCTTTTGATGCAACCTCGCTCACTCCGCCGGAGTCTATTGCTACTACATGCTGTCCACATGCGAAAGCCTCTATTTGAGAAAGGGACAGTGCTTCCCTAAGTGAGGGAATAAGCGTAACATCTGCAATCTGGTGGATTGGAAAAGTGGTTACTCCTGCGAAATAGGGCGCGTTTCTCAATCTCCAAGGGGTTTGTTCCAGAAAGTGATTTTCTAGTGTAGGGTTACTTGCCCCCATCGTATGTTTGGAGATATCCAGAACTACTTTTACTTTTCCTTCTCCTACTAGCTGAGGTGCTAACTCTTCTATGCAATTTGCAAAAAGTAGTTTTTCCTTTTCGCTTCCAGAAAGTGCGAATACAAATTTAATGTTTGGATCATTTTCTTGTTCGTATCTGGATAGCATATACATCAGCACCTCTCTGCCCTTGATGTTGCTTGGCCTTCCAATATATAGCGCTACATTGTCTTCAGGATCTAGCCCTAGTTGTGCTCGCTTTTTTAGGAATTCTTCCTGTGGGAGGATCGTGTAGAGATCCGTGTCTATTCCATTGATTACGGCGTGTACTTTTTCTCCGAAAATAGGTCGAAATGATGCTGCTACATGTTCGCTTACAGCAATGAATGCATCGATTGAGCTTGGATCTTCATCCTGTGCATTTTGTATCTCTTTGAGTGTAGCAGATGTGTAATCTTCGCGACAACAATGTAGATACAGTGCTTGAGGTATGTCTGGATGTGCCTTTTTCGTCTCAATTGCTGCAACACCTTCCTTCATGAAGTGATAGATTACACTCCTGTTCTCTGCTAGTTGGGTCTCTTGGGACAAGGTTTTTTCAAAACGGTGAGGTGGAACGATTTCATCGAAATAAGATTTTCTCAATGCGGCGAGTTCTGCTTGCGCCCCTGAAGATGAACTGAACTCTTGATCATATCCTACTAGAGATGCTTGATTTTCAGAGGAATGTAGCTTAGCTCCCCGGGCAAGATCTCTCATCACGAAAAGCTCTCCGAAGAATGAGTCATGAAGTGGACTAAGGGGAGAATAGTGATATATCCTTTCAATTGGCATGCACAGCAAGTTGTAGGTGCAGTTAAAAAGCTAGCTGTTTGGAATCGGTGCTATTTATTCCTTAAGCTGTTGAATTCTTTCAGAAACGCTCTTGCTATTGTTTTGTCATGTATAATGAGGACGTTCTCATCATTTCGGGTGTTGCCTGAATTTGATGGATTCATGGAGCCTGTTATTACTATTTTGCTGTCGATGATAAACACTTTATGGTGCATGGTTGCGGGATTGGTGTCTTTCGTTACATTGATTCCGAAATCTCTGAGTCTTGGAAGTTGAGAATATTTGCCTTCTGCGCCTCGGTTTTCGAAGATGCCTTTTACTTCTGCTTTAGTGAAGAGCATGGCGTCTGCAATGCCTTCATGTGTAAAAGAGAAGGTCATGAAATGTATTGTGTTGCGAGCTTGCTTGAGGTGGTTGATGATGTGTTTGGCGCAGTCATCTTCGGGGCAGAAGTAATTTTCCATGAGTTTGTTGTTGAGCGTTATTTTTGGATGGGTTACTCTCTTTCCAGAACCGAATTCTCCTGCCCAGAGTTCTTGGAATTCTTCCTCGTAGTTGATGGAGAGGAGCTTTGATTCGATGATAAGGAGGTTGTTGTTGTTTTTGGTTGCGCCATTTACGGTAGGATTCATGGATCCGGTAATAAGTAGGTGATCGTCAATAATACAGAACTTGTTGTGGCTGTACTGGGAGGTCGTGTCTTTACGCACGCCGGGGCCCCGGATGGTTATCTTGTTGGTTTCATCTACTACCAGTTTGACGTCCTGAGTTGCGCTTTTCTCTCCCAATATGGTCTCTACGGACTTGAGGTCAAGATCGAAGAAGGCGCAGTGTATTGATTTTTGGGAGGTTGATAGCGTGTTGACTAGGACTTGTTCGCAATCGTCTTGTGGGCAGAAATAGACTTCAATCGGTTGCGTTTGCTCTTGAGGTAGAGCTATGGTGTTGCCGGTTGGTGATGGGGTGCAGGCGATGATTAACAAAAGAAGACTACAGCCGAATAGTTTTATCCATTTCGCCTTTGACGCGCACTTCGAAGTCATTTACCCTCTCTCCTTCTTGCTTTTCGGTTTGTAGTACCTGCATTAGGCTGCGGGTGAAATCGCCTAGTTGCTCGGGAGGAATGGCCTTTAAATTACTTTGTGAGGTGTGTTGCTTAATGAGATTGTCTTCGACGGATTCTATTGAATGTGCCTCGATCTTAATCTCTTCGTAGTCCTTTGTTTTGACGGCGTTGGTGTTTTTCATGACCATATATGCGTGTTGAGCGTAGAGTTCTTCGTAGATCTTTCTGAGATCGATGTCGGATGGTTTTCCGGATTTAAGTGTGCCTGCGATGCGGATGGTGACGATGGCATTTGCGTAGTCGTTATTTGCGATGAGCTCTTTGACTTGTTGGGTGATTGCTTCGGGAGCTTTGTTGGTTGCATCTATTTCCAGCGATTCGACCTTCTTTATCTGCACCGGTTGGAATTCTAGTTGGTCATCTTCTACAATATAGAATCCTCCTTGCTTGAGTTCCTCTAATTCGGAAAAATTGTTCGGGAATAACGGACCGGGATAGACTACTTGCTTGTAGCCTTCGATAGACTGTTGCTTGACAATATGGACGTGGCCGCCTGCATAGTAATCGAAGTTTTTTGGCATTAGGGATGTTGCTATGCCGTCGACTTTTTCGAACTTTTTCGTTTTTAATTCGTCTATGACGCAGTGAAAGAGGAAGATTTTGTAGCCGGGCTCTTGTTCTAATGCTCTGTCGAGTTGTTCGTAGTAGGTTTTGTCCAGTCCTGCTCGTTTTCCAGGGATTCCTGTGAGTTTTACTCCGGTTTTTTCATCTGTTGTGAAATCAAGCACTAAGTGTCCATCTAGTTCTTGGCCTTTGCCGACGTTGATTAATAATCCTGCACCCTCTAGGACGTCAAGCATGGTTTTGCCTGATGGTGAAAAGTCATGCGATCCAGCGATGCAATAGACTGGAATGTTTTCGTTTTGTAATCGCTTTAGGTGGTTGACGCAATGTTTTGTTGAGTCTATCGGAGGTATTGCGGTATTGAAGAGATCTCCTGCAATGATGACGAAGTCTACCTTCTTTTCGATACAGATATCGATGGCTTTTTCAAAAGATTTCTGGCCTAATTCGGTTAGCTTGTCGTCGCGCCAGCCTCCGAGGTGACAGTCTGCCATGTGGGCGAACTTCATCTTAAGGTGGATCCTCCGAAATCGGTTTTTGGTTTTGTAGGTGATGCTTTTACGAGATCTTCGAAGAGAGGAATTTTAATGGGCGTTGCGAACTTTGCGAAATTGGAGGAGATGATGGCTTCTCCTCGATCTAGCGAAGCAATGGTGCGGTCGTCTTCACTCAAATCTTGAGCTGCACTCTGGATGATTGCTTCACGTTCTGGTTTCATCTCTGTTCCGAGAATTATTTTTGTATTCATATTCGCTAGGATTTGTCTTGGGATGAGGGATGGGAGTTGGGTGATTGCTGTAAGGCCTATCTGGAATTTTCTTCCTTCTCTAGCGATGGTTGAGAAGATGTTGGGGCCTTTTTCTAGGACTTCTTTTCCTAATACTCTCGGTGCTTCTTCTAGGACTATGGAAAGTACTGGTTTATTTTGTAGTTCTCCAGATGCTTTGTAGCGTTTGTAGCGGTTAAATATTTCTGTTGCTAGTAGTGATCCGATAAGGATTTCGATGCTACCTTCAAAGGAGGATGTGTCGATGATGACTGTTTTTCCTTGCTCTAGCTCGTTTCCGATGTCGGAGATGGTTGTTTCGCCTGCGGATAGATCGAACACTCCTGAACAGATGAGTTGTCCTGCATTGAAGTTGATGTGTAGGAGTTGGGTGATGCGTCTTTTTACCACTCCTAGCGTTCCTTCGTGGAAGTTTTGGAGGGGCTTATTTAATACAATGGCTTCTATCCAGTCGTTTTGGTATTCTTGGTAGTATGCTTGCAGTGCTTCTCGTTGTGGATCTGACCAGTCGGCTACACCATTGAAATGTCTTGGTTTTACTTTGTTAAGTTGGATTTTGAGTGTTTTTGCACCAGGTGGTGGATTTTGTGGAGTGTAGTAGACGATGTTCTTGCTGGGATGGTCTTTTAATCCTGGTTTGTTACGTCCGTAGTACTCGTCGTGGGGGTCTAAGACTAACATGCCGCAATAGTCTTTGTCGATGCAGTCCCAGAGCATTGTTTTTAGGAGGTTGCTCTTACCTTTGCCAGTGGTTGCTGGAATTAAGATGTGATGTGAAAAGGCTTCTTTGCCATCCAAGTATATAGGAACATCTAGTGTTTTTGATCCTGAGCGGAGCACTCCTAGTTTTAATGGGTTTTTTGGTTGTGTTAGGAAAGTGATGTCCTCTTTGGTGATGGTTCTGATGGGGGAGAAAAAGGTGGGGAGTTGTTTTGCTATTCTTGCTTGCTCTCCTTGGAAGGTGATTAGGTTCTTGAGGATGGCGATATTGTAATTTCTGAGTTCTGGATCGATGAACTCGGCCTTTTCGTCTTCTTCTAATTGCATTCCTGAAATAAGCTCTAGATTTTGCTGTGAGATTTGGGAGCCGAACTCTAGACCTATTGCTTGTAAGAGAATTTTTGCATCTGCGGATTCTGCTACGAGGAGTTCTCCTAGCTCAATCGGTTCACTCGATTTTTGTCTGGCAAGAATCTTTCCGAATTCTCCCCCAATGACTAACCCTTTCATGGTTTGGGTAACTCTAGAAGTTATTTAAAGATTTAGATGGTTTAGTTTACTTCGTCTGATGATAGATCTTGGCCATCCTCCCTGGAACGGAAATACTTATATATCTCGTATGCCACCATTGCGGTATGTCGTTTTGCTCCATAGTCAAGAAATCGGGGAAGTCCATTCAAAAGATTAGTTATTCTCTTAGTAAATTGCTTGATGAATTATCGGAGTTGGAAAAAAATTACCATGGGAAGATGGACATCTTGAGGGATTTTATAGCAGGATGGGACGCTGCGAAATTTAAAAAACTGAAAGGCTGGATACATGAGTTTCACAGATTAGATATTGAAGACCGCGATGCCATCGATAGCTATCGGGAAAGACTTTTGAGTGCTGCGGAGGAAATAAAGAATATCCTTGCTACACCGCGTGATGCTTCAGTCAGAAATGATGTGGTAGATGGTTGCCTCAGAACGGCCAGGAAAAGTATTCGGCAGTATGTCGCGATTATTTCGGAGCAATTAGCCAGAAAAAGTTATCGATTTTCGGCAGCATTGTGACCAATTATTAAAGCTTGTCCGCAAGGAGGCTCCAGTGATTGGATTGGAAAAGGATCAGTTGCTGCACCTTCGCTCGCTTACTCAATCTGCTGATACTGGCTATCAAGAAAAAAGTGACCAATTAGGATGGGATACCTCTGACGAATTTAGAAATTTTTTGATGTCTCACTTTGAATTGATAGATTACTTATTTGAGCTATGCCACAAGGAATTCCCTGGTTCAAAAATTGATAATCTAGTTTACTATGCAAAGAGCATACTTCAGGCTCTCTTCAAAAGTGGTAGACTAGAGGTGGACAATTTTCGCAAATGGGCAAAAAACATTGTTCCTGCCCTGAACCGGATTGTCTTTCCTGAAATTGGCTGTGGTCCGGATAAGATATCAAGTTTTCCCGACATCACACTCTTTTTGATAGAAAAAGACATTGTTCAGCTCAAGCCCAGTGAAATTGGAGAATATTTCAAATTTATTATTCCCTTTTCGAAAGGAGATCATGGTCCAGAGATAATCGTATCTATGGGGGGTCTTCCCGCCTTCACCTTCAATCAGCTTAAGAAGTATAAGGATCGGCTACTAGAGGTAAGGTGGGCAATTCAATATTTACACGATCAGTACTCGCTTACATCAGACGTTTTAGCCATGCTTGTGGCGAAACATGGAATAACTCTGGATACTTTTGACCATCCGACCTTAACTGGTTTGTGTGAGTCGGAATTCAAATTGTTAACTCAACTTTCCCGTGCACCTGAATGGGAGAGCCGATTTGAAGCATCGGATTTGGTATTGGTTCGAATGGAGCGATCTCGGTATCTGTCCCGTTATCTTTCGTCTACGGGAGGAAAATATAAAATAATGTTTTCGAACGCTATCAGACCGACAACCCATTTCGCTCTAAATGGAGTAGTTGGCGGGCACAGTGGAGGAGACTGGGAAGACGCGGATGTAGCGATTCTTGTCCCATTTCAAGATGCTATTCGAATTAATCGAGATACCTTCTATGGGGGGATGGTCGTTGATGTTATTTTTGTCGGATATGTGCGTTTTCCCGATAGCTGCATAATTCTTCGTAAAAAGAAAACTGAAACATCTTCACTTTTTCGGTGTCGCATTATGAACACCATCATTGAGAAAGGATTTTTCTTGTAGAGGGATTTGAGTAAATATGATTGGGCTTCCGGAAAAGGAAATTTACCCTGGGGCGCACTTTGTCGAGAGTTTGGAGGGGTGTCTGTTCTGCATGATAATTCTCTGTGGAGAGACCTTGAAAAAACATCTTGGGAAGAATCTAGGATCCAATACGGAAAACCGGAGGGTATTCGAAAACGATTAATCGCATTGACGCAGGAGCGGGTGCCTGATCTATTTAAACGCTACAAATCCAAACTGCTTGCTTGGAATCGTTATTGGGAGAAACAAGAATCTTGATTACTTCGTCTCTATCCTAATCACTTCATTAATCTCTTGGTCAGAAATAGCTGCTCCTTGGAGTTTTAGGGCCCAGAGTAATGCGGAAAGAAGTGTCTCTCGAGGTTTGTCTATCTTTAGTTTGAATTTGTCTAGAAGTCCCTTCTCGTATGCTACCATGACTAATTCGGTTGAGCGAAGTACTTTAATTCCTTCTACTAATTTTTGTAACTCGTTTAGT
>CAZBLF010000022.1:0-19541 GCA_964492935.1 uncultured Methanosarcinales archaeon | reverse complement strand
CCTGCAGAAGAACCAAAACCTGACAAGAAAGCAGAAGAAAAACCTGCAGAAGAAGAAGCACCTAAAGAGGACAAGAAAGAATGAAAATGAAGGAGCTGCGCGAGTTACAAACTGCTGATCTAGAAAAAAAGCTCTCCGAATTACGAATGGATCTGATGAAAGACAATGCACAAATTGCAACAGGTACCTCCCTCAAAAGTCCCTCTCACGCTAGAAACACTAAAAAGAACATCGCTCGGTTGCTCATGTTGCTCCACGAGCGAAAAACCACGGAGGGTGGTAAAAAAGAATGACCGAAATAGATCCAGTGACCGGCTTACCTAAGGACCTAGGTGTATGGGAGACTATCACAAAGGAATCACAGAAAATTGTGATTAGCTTAGAAAGAAAAAAGTTCAACAAGTTCATGACGATCATCGAAGGCATTGACGAAAAAGAGATCAACCTCAAAGAACTGGCATCAGACCTTAAAAGTCAGTTTGCATGTGGCGGTACCGCAAAGGACGGAAAAGTCGAATTGCAAGGAGATCACTCGAAAAAAGTCAAAGAAAAACTAACAAAGATGGGATTCGCAGAAGAAACCATCGAACTCGTTAAAGGTAAACAAAAATGACAGAAAAAAAACAAGAAACAACCATCAAATTACACGGAAGAACCTTTGAAGGAGTCGTTACCTCTTCAAAGATGCAAAAAACAGTCGTAGTAGGATTCGAACGAAGAAAGTTCCTTCCAAAATACGAACGATACGAAAAAAAGAGAACCCACCTCAAAGCACACAATCCAGAATCAATTAACGCACAGGAAGGAGATCGTGTTATTATCCACGAGACCCGGCCTTTAAGCAAGACAAAGCACTTCATCATCACCGAGATTCTAGGAAAAGAACGCGGCTACGAAGAACGTAAAGCGAACCTAGAAGAAAGCAAGAAGAGAAAAGAAGTTGTTGAAGACGTCCCAGAAACTAAGGACGTAGAAGAGGCTTCAGAAGAAAAACCTGAGGAAACCAAGGAATAAAATGAAAGCAGTAAACGCACAAGTAACGAGAGGATTGCCCGTAGGCAGTCGCATACAGACCTGTGACAACTCCGGAGCAAAGATAATCGAGTTATTTAGCGTACTCAAAAATAATACCACTAAAGGCCGCCCTCAATCTGCAGGTGTAGGCGATCTCTGCATGGCCAGCGTAAAGAAAGGAAAACCGGAAATGAAAGCCCAGGTCGTATTCGCCGTAATCGTACGTCAAAAAAGACCCTATACCCGACCGGATGGCATGACGGTAGTATTCGAAGATAATAGTGCTGTTGTATTAAAAGATGAAAAAGGAAATCCTAAGGGAACCATCTTCAAGGGACCCATCGCAAAAGAAGCCGTTGAACGATGGCCAGGAATTGCAAAAGTAGCGAGGATTGTTGCATAATGAAAGCCTTTTCAAAACACTGGAATAGCAGTGTAAAAGCCGGTAAGCAGAGAAAATACAGAATCAATGCTCCGCTTCACATCAAACAGAAACTCATCCGAGCTCACCTCAGTAAAGTACTTCGTGAAAAATATGGAAAACGAGCAGCTGGCCTCCATGTAGGAGACAAAGTAAAAGTCCTTCGCGGACAGTACACAAAAAGAGAGGAAAAAGTGGCAACGATTGATCTCAAAAAAGGTCGAATCAACCTTACCGGTATCGAACGAACCAAGAAAGACGGAACCAAAGTCTCCGTTCCAATCATCCCCTCAAACGTCATGATCATCGAAATGAATATCGAAGATAAGAAGAGAAAAATAACAATAGAAAGGAAAGCAAAATGACAAAAAACCACCTAAAAAGACTAACGATACCGAAGACCTGGCCACTCCGTAGGAAAACAAGCGTGTATATTACACGACCCAATCCCGGACCCCATAGCCTTGCTCTAGGAATGCCCCTCAACGTGATTATGAGAGAGGTACTAGGAATTACAACAACCCTCAAACAAGTTAAATTAATCCTTCACGACCAAGAACTCATGGTTGACGGAAAGCGAGTAAAAGATGCACGCCACCCCGTAGGATTCATGGATGTACTTTCTGTCCCACTCGGCGCAAGCTACCGATGTGTTCTTGACACACGTGGAAAATTAGCATTTATCGAGGTCGACAAAAAGGAACAAGCAATCAAGATGAGCAGAATCATCGGAAAGCGAAAATTCAAGGGCAAGAAGTTTCAAATTACCCTAAGCGATGGTCGCAATCTACTCATGGAAAAAGCACCGTATGCAGTAGGAGATACGCTACTCTACACCCTGCCAAAAACAGAAATTAAAGAGCACTTCCCACTCCAAAAAGGCGCATCCATCCTCTTAGTGGGTGGAAAACACGCAGGAGCTCAAGGAACGATTGAGGATATCGCTGAGGACAAAGTACTCTTCAAGGATACCAAGAAAAACACCGTTGAAACACTAAAAAAATACGTGTTTGTCGTAGGAAAAGACAAGCCAGCATATAATCTAACAGTAAAAGCCAATGAATAAGATGCGAGAGATTCGGATAGAGAAGGTCACCCTCAATATAGGTGCGGGTAAAGACCAGAAGAAGCTAGAGAACGGTGTAGCTCTGCTCAAAAACCTCACCGGTGTCACACCTGTCAAAACAAAAGCAAAGAAACGAATTCCTGAATGGGGATTACGAGTAGGTGTTCCTATCGGATGCAAACTAACACTACGGGGAAAAGATATTCCTGCCCTACTAAAACGATTACTCGAGGCAAAAGAATTTCATCTCCAGGAAAAGCAATTTACTGACGACGGAACTCTAGCATTCGGCATCGCAGAATACATCGATATCGGCGAGATGAAGTATGATCCTGAAATCGGAATCATGGGACTTGAAGTGTGTATCACCCTAGAACGTCCAGGCTTCAGAATCAAAAGAAGAATGTATCAGAAAAAGAAAATCCCTAAAAGCCACAAAATTTCCCGAGAGGAATCAATTTCATTTTTCAAAGATCAATTTAATGTAAAAGTAGGTGAAGTAGAATGAGCTATTCAGATTACAGAAAAGTATTGAAACAATTACAGAACAAACCCGCTAAACTAAAGCGCTTCATGAAACATAACGCTCCTAAGAAAATTAAGTATGGTGCACGAGTAAAAAGATGCCGCATTTCCGGTAATCCTCATGCACACATTCAGAAGTATGGTCTGAACCTAAGCCGACAGGCATTCAGACAGATAGCCACAAAATTGGGGTTCAAAAAATACAGTTAGGTGAAACAAAGATGTTAAACGATCCACTAGCAAATGCATTGTCATTGATATACAATCTGCAAAAAACAGGGAAGAGCTCATGCGAGATTAAGCCAGCTTCCAAAATAATCAAACAGATTGTAGAAATCATGAACAAGAATAACTACATCGGCGCTGTTGAAGAAACCAAAAGCACCAAAGGCGACTCACTCAAAATAGCATTATTAGGAAGTATCAACAAATGCGGAGCTATCAAACCACGATACAGCGTCAAAAAGGATGAATACGAAAAATACGAAAAAAGATACCTTCCTGCACGTGATTTCGGAATTATCTTCATTGCAACTCCAGAAGGCATCATCACACACCAAGAAGCAAAGAAGAAAAACATTGGAGGACGCCTGCTAGCATACTGTTATTAACATGAAAAAAGATATGAACGTCGAATGGGAGATCCCAGAGAAGGTATCCGTCCAGGTAGACGGCATGCTGCTCACCATCAAAGGAGAGCAAGGAGAACTCAAAAAGGAACTCCATTCGCCGCTTGTAAAGTGTGAAGCAAAGGACAACAAACTCATCTTTTCAGTTAAGAAGGCAACAAAACGAGAAAACAAGATACTAAAGACCATGCGAGCCCACATCAAAAACTACGCCCGCGGCGTCACCGAACCTTTCATCTACAAAGTGAAGGTATGTTCAGGCCACTTTCCAATGACGGTAGAACATAACAATAATGTCATCTCCATCAAAAATTTCCTAGGCGAAAAAGTACCAAGAACCCTGGATATTCGAGAAGGCGTAGACGTAAAAGTAGAGGGAGATATCATTACTATCACCTCAATCGATATATCGCTTGCATCTCAAACGGCAGCATCTATCGAAAACCTCACCAAACGACCGGGTTTCGATTCACGAATCTTCCAGGACGGATGTTATATTATTGAAAAAGACGGCAAGGCTATAAAATAAAATGGCAGAAAAAATAATCCCTAAATTTCAAAGGCAGGACCAGCATAAGAAGCGTCTGAAAAAGGTATGGCGAAAGCCTCGCGGACGACATTCAAAGGTCCGCCTCGGCAAAAGAGGCCACCAAGCGCGTGTTAGAATCGGTTACAAAGTACAAACTCCGAAGGAAATCATCATCATCACTCAAGTATCTGATCTCAAGAAAAGCGATGCTACCCTTCTAGTATCCGGAAAAGTAGGAAAGAAAAGAAAAAGTGAAATTGCACGAGAAGCAATCAAACAAAATATCACACTCAAGAATCTTGACGCTGCTGCCTTCATAAAAGAGATTGAACAAAAAAGTGAAGCACAGAAAAAAGAAAAAGCAGCAAAGGAAGCTGAGAAAAAGAAAGTAGAAGCAAAAGCTAAGGAAAAGAAAACCGAACTTGAAAAGAAGGTCGACGGTGAAGAAGATAAGGATGCAGAAAAAAAGGACAAAGACAAGCTCCTAACGCAGCGTGAACGGAAATGAAATTACTAAGAACTCAAAGAAGAATCTGTGCAGCACTCATGAAATGTGCAACCCGTAGAGTAGTCTTCGACACAGAACGCCTGGACGAAATCGGAGAGGCCATTACCAAAGAAGATATTAAAGAATTGATTAAAGAAAAGGCAATCAAGAGAAAGCCCGTGACAAGCATCTCCCGCTCCCGCTCCAAGAAAATATCTGCACAGAAATCAAAAGGACGAAGAAAAGGTCCCGGTTCGAGAAAAGGAAAAGCAGGCGCACGAGTCAATCCAAAAAGAACCTGGATCAACACCGTACGCGCACAACGCCAACACCTCAGATTACTAAAATCAAAAGGAACACTCGATCAGAAAACCTATCGAGAACTATATAGAAAATCAAAAGGAGGCTTCTTTAGAAGCAGACGACACATCACAATCTATCTCGCTGAGAGAGGCAAGAAAAAATGAGAAAAACATACACCGTAGCATATAAGCGAAAAGTTCAGGGAAGAACTAATTATAAGAAGCGTCTAGCTCTGCTCAAAAGCAACAAGCCGCGTCTTGTAATCCGAACAAGTTCCAGTAACCTGACCGCACAAATCATTGAATTTAATCCAAAAGGCGACAGTGTTACCACCGCAGCCCACACCAAAGATCTCGAAAAGTTAGGATGGACGGCATCTAGGGGCAACAGCTCTGCAGCCTACCTAACCGGGCTTTTAGTGGGGAAGAAAGCAGCCGCTAAAGGAATAAAAGAAGCTATCGTAGACTCCGGATTAAATAAACCAGTACGTGGATCTCGAGTGTATGCGGCCGTTAAGGGCTGTCTCGACGCAGGTATCACCATCCCTGTCGATGAAAATGTCTTCCCAAGCGAAGATCGGATTCTCGGCAAACATATTAGTAGCTACGCTTCAGACTGCAAGGGAAAAGAAACGAAACAATTCAGCAAGTGTATCAAGAACAACGTTGATGTTGAAAAATTTCCTGAGCTTGTAGAAGCATGTAAAAAGAAGATTATGGGTGCAGAATAATGGCAAGAGAACAAAGAAGACCAAGAAGAGAAGATCCTCCGTTCGATAAGGAGACCTGGAAACCGAAAACAAGCCTCGCTAAAGAGGTGAAGGCAGGCACGATTACACACATCGACCAGATCCTAGACAATGGCCTGAGTATTTTGGAACCCGGAATCGTTGACGCGTTAATGACAAACACCTCTACAGAATTACTATTAGTAGGACAATCGAAAGGAAAGTTCGGAGGCGGCCAAAGAAGAGTCTTCCGGCAAACACAAAAGAAAACGCGTGAAGGGAACAAACCGCGATTCGCTACCTACTGTATCATCGGCGACAAAGACGGCCACGTGGGATTAGGATATGGTAAAAGTAAAGAAACCGTCCCTGCACGAGAAAAATCTACACGAAGAGCAAAACTCAACATGATCAAAATACGCCGAGGATGTGGATCCTGGCAAGATACCGCTCAGGAACCCAATTCCATTCCCTTCAAGGTAGAAGGCAAATGCGGATCCTGTAAAATTACCCTACTTCCAGCAGCACGCGGAACAGGATTAAAGATTGAGAAAGAATGCGCGAAAATGTTAAAAATAGCGGGGATTAAAGACATTATCTCCATCACCAAAGGAAAAACAAAGACCAAAATAAATCTGCTTGAAGCATGTTTTGACGCACTCAAACAACTTATCCAGGTCAAAGTGCAGAAAGACCAAGAATCCATTGTAGGGATGGTCGAAGGTAGCAAAGAGGTCGCACAATGAGCAAACTAGCAATTATCCGAATCAGAGGAGGCATTGGAGTGCCGCACAAGGTCCTCGCAACACTCGACATGCTACAGCTCAAGAAGAAAAACAAATGCATCGTCCGAGAATCTTCTTCAACCATGCAAGGAATGGTACAGAAGGTTAAAGATTATGTCACCTATGGTGAAGTGGATGAAGAAACCATCAAACTACTAGAAACGAGAAAGAAAAGCGATAACCTCTACACATTACAGAATCCAAGAGGCGGATTCGAAAGGAAAGGAATCAAACTAGATTTCAACGCAGGCGGCGTTATCGGGTACCGAGGAGCTAAGATAAACGAACTAATCAAAAAGATGATATAAATGGTAGTAAGAAAACGAACTAAATTTTCAAGGCAACGTGCATCCTTCACACACGGCTGGGGCTCTAAGAAAAAGCACCGTGGAGCAGGAAGCCGAGGCGGAAAAGGAATGGCCGGAACCGGTAAACGGGCAGATCAACGCAAGCCTCAGATCTGGAAGGACAAAAAGTACTTTGGTAAGCATGGTTTCACCTCGAGAACAAAAGCAATAAAAGCAATCAATGTAAAAGAACTTCAAGTACTCGTAGGAGAAGGTAAAGAGGAAATCAATCTCAGAGAAAAAGGATATGGTAAACTTATCGGTAGTGGAAAAATAACAAAGAAGGTCATTGTTTCAGTAAATAGCGCATCAGCCGCTGCAATTGCAAAGATCGAAGAAGCAGGCGGAAAAGTTACTCTCTTAAAACAAAAAAAAGAAAATGTCCCTGTACAAGACAATAATCAATAATCTACCTGAAGTTGCTGGCCCAACTCAGAAGCGGCTAGCTTTTAAGGAGAAATTAAAATGGACCATTATTGCTCTATTGATTTATTTCGTATTAGGGATGATGCCGCTCTTCGGATTAGGCCAAAACTCCCTACAGCAATTTGAATTTCTTTCCATCGTTCTTGCTGCTCAATTCGGTTCCCTTATTTCGCTAGGAATCGGTCCCATTGTTACAGCATCTATCGTTCTGCAACTGATTAATGGTTCAGGTTTGTATAAATTTGACCTCAATTCGGTAGAAGGCAAGAAAAGCTTCCAAGGAACACAGAAATTATTAGCCATCTTCTTTATCGTCTTCGAATCGATTGTCTACATCTTCATGGGTGGCCTTGCGCCTGCCGCAAATTTAGCAGGAACACCACTCTACCTTCAACTACAATGGATCCTAGTCTTCCAACTCTTCTTGGGAGGAATGTTAATCCTCTTCCTTGACGAAGTCATCAGTAAATGGGGTTTCGGATCAGGAATCTCGCTCTTTATTGCCGCGGGAGTGTCTCAGCAAATTGTGGTCCAAACATTTAACTGGCTTCCAGGCCCAGGCGGATTATCAGGAGTCACCTACTCTATCGGCGCAATACCTGCACTTTTCCAGGCATTAGCAGCAGGCGACCCGACCACTGCAGCAATTAAAGTCGCAGCCCTCCTCTCAACCATTTTCGTCTTTGTCCTAGCCGTCTACGCGCAGTCCATGAAAGTAGAAATTCCACTCAGTTTTGGGAGAATTCGAGGCCATGGTATACGGTGGCCGCTATCCTTTATCTACACCTCTAACATCCCAGTTATCCTTGTCGCGGCACTCATGGCAAACATGCAGTTATGGGGAAGACTCATGCAAAACTGGCTCGGCCCGAATATGTTTGCTCGTTTTAGCGAATCATCCGGCCAAGTCATAGGGGGATTCGTCTACTGGCTGCAACCTCCCTCCCTAGTCAATAACATGCTCACCGGTTCAGTAACATCAGCACAATTCGGACAAGCATCAGTCTACATGTTTTTTATGATAGTAGGATCCATCATCTTCAGTATTTTTTGGGTGCAAACCGCGGGCATGGACGCTCGCTCACAAGCAAAACAGATGATGTCCTCCGGCCTCCAAATACCTGGCTTTAGAAAAGATGAACGAGTCCTAGAGCGCATTCTCAATCGATACATCTGGCCATTAACCATCATGGGTGCCATCGCAGTAGGATTTATGGCAGCAGTCGCAGACCTTACCGGAGCTCTCTCTAGAGGTACAGGTATTTTACTAGCAGTGATGATTATCTACAAATTATATGAAGAGATTGCAAAGCAACACATGATGGATATGTATCCAGGTATGAGAAAGTTCATGGGTGGCCAATAATGACGTTTCTCGATCCCGTTCTTAATCCAATGCTCCAACTACCGATCTTTACCGTAGTCCTTCTGATGTCTTTTCTCATCACGCTTCTCATCACCCTCATCTACAAATTCACAACCAATCAAAGTCTCATGAAAAGTCTCAAAACAGAGCTTAAAGAACTCCAAAAAGAGATGAAAGAACTTCGCGATCATCCCGAAAAGATGATGCAAGTGCAAAAACAAGCCATGCAGACCAACATGAAGTACATGGGCCAGTCCATGAAATCAACACTCTACACATTCCTACCTATCATCCTCATTTTCGGCTGGATGAATGCTCATCTTGCATTCATTCCTATCGGTCCTGGAGAAGAATTCACCACAACCATGGTTTTCGATGATAATGTGCGCGGTGCAGCAACCATTGATGTACCTTCAGAATTAACCGTTGTCGGTCCCACCAATAAAAGTGTGGAAAGCAATAAAATCATCTGGACATTGAAAGGAAGTGCCGGAGAACACCTAATCCAATACCGAGCCGGCCAAAAAACATACGAAAAAGACGTCCTCATATCCGATGAACCCGAATACGCCACATCCATCAAAAAGGTAAAGGATGGTATCGTAAAGCAAATTACCATTGACTATCAAAAGAGGAAATTCGACCTAAAAATCTTCAAATTGGGGTGGCTCGGGACCTATATTATCCTCTCTATCGCTTTCAGTATGATTTTAAGAAAGCTTTTTAAAGTGTACTAGAACCTCAATCATAATAAAAATGGTAGCACCCAGACTAAAATCACGAACCCTAAGGAGGATAAAAGTACGTCTTCCAGGGAGCAAAACGGTAACGCATTTCAAGAGGCGCAAGCCTAGCATCGCGAAGTGTGGCAAGTGTGGAGCAAACTTAAAGGGAATTCCACGTGAAATGCCAGCTAAGTTTAAGAATCTGCCAAAAACAGCTAAACGACCACAACGACCGTTTGGCGGTGTACTCTGTACCAAATGTATGCGTGCACATTTTGTTCTAGAAGCGAGAAAGAGTGAATAATCATGGTTATGAAAATAGGTTCTATTGTAATGAAAACTGCCGGCCGAGATGCAGGTAACAGAGGAATCATCATCGAACTAGACGGCAACACTGCACTAGTTGATGGAGAAACCAGAAGAAGAAAAACCAATCTAGCGCACCTTGAACCCACTGAACAATCAGCAGACATCAAAAAAGGAGCATCTCACGAAGACGTCAAGAAAGTACTAGACGAACTTAAGATTACTACAAGAACCACCAAACCAAAAAAAGCAGCTGAAAGACCCAAGAAAGTACGAAAGGTCAAGGAAGCTCCGGTTGAAAAGAAAGCAACTAAAGCTACTAAGAAAACAGCAGAACCTAATGCTGAAAAGAAAGCAGCAGAAGCGACACCAACACCTGCTAAAAAATCAACACCTAAAAAAGAATAATGGCATTCGACAAAAGTCTTGACAAACAACTCTTCTCAGAAACCGTAGATTTCGAAATGACCAAAATCACCGTAGGCGTATTTCAATACAACGATGGAGAAAAGAAACTCCAAATCTCTAGAGAGAACAGATCACAAGAAAACGAATGGACCTTTTCAAAACTAGGCCGTATGTTCAAAGATGAAGCTGAAGCAGTATTTCCGTTAATCAAAAAAGCGTTAGAAGTAATGTAACTATTTCTTACTAATCTCAAACAATTTAGTCAAATTCAATTCCATCCCTATAGCCGGAACCTCTAATCCTAAACTATTCAAAACGCCAGGATGAATCTCTCCAAGATAACCAACATCCTCTCCATCAACAACGACTTTCCCCACACGACCAGCAATAAAACTATCATGATCCATATCTTCAATCGTATACGTAAAACCAAGAACCGTTAACAAATAATCTACTAACGAACGAAACTCCGTAAAGCCTGCAGCATCATAGGCACTCACCAACGCCACTTTCTCGTAATCAACCACCGTCTTGCCTAAATTAACGGCCACCGTACCTGCCTCAAAAATTCTCTGAGGATATTCAACGTGCTTATTGTGGCGCAATAAATCAATCAACTCCGGTAAAATCCAACTCCTAACAACCGAGTACGTCTCCGACATCGGATTACTAATGCGAACTAACGAGGCGTCCTTCACCTGCATCAATTCCTCCATCACACCTTTATTCGAAAGATAAGCACTCATAATCTCCTGAAATCCAGAACCAACACATAATTCTCTAAACGCATCCTTAAACGCACTGATCGGACTCTTCGTACCAATAGTATAGGACTTCAGCGCAACCTCTGGAAAATTATTATAGCCATAAGCAATCGCAATATCCTCTACAATATCATGCGGATGCAACTGATCGCGCCGATACGCCGGCAAAGAAACATTCAATGAACTATTCACATCATACCCTGCCCGTTCCAGTAAATCAACAATTTCCTTTTTCTTCAACTCAAGACCAGTAATCCTCGTAACCTGCTCCTCAGTAATCTTCATCTTATCATCAAACAACAGCGGAGTAACCACTTTCTTACCGCCATAATCTACCTCCAGTGACTCAATCGTAAATCCTCGCTCAGCAAACGCATACGCAAAGATATTCATTACCAGATGCATTGCCTCCTCATCAGTTCCCGTAGCCTCAATCACCAGTTTCTCATCACCAATCTCCACCTTACCAGTGAAATCTGAGTTAATGATGGGTGTAAAGCTCAATACCTTCCCCTCATCATCCACCAGCAAAGGATATTTTTCCATCCCATCTAAAATCCAAGCATATTCCTTACCCTTAGGATGCTCCTCCAGGATTTCAGCCTGCGTCATCTCCTTCTTAAAACCTAATGGCACAAACGAAACAGATTCAGGAGCCGTTGCTTTGTAATGAATCGGAAACTTCACCTTTTCATAAGAATAAATACCAATTGCTACCTTACTTCGACGCTTACCAAAAGACTCATCGAGTTTATCCTGCAACTGAATAAACTGCTTGATCAAATAATCATCGACCTTTTTGCCTTTAGCTATAAATCCTGCAATAAAAGGTCGAATGTCCTTGACAGAATCATCAACCAGGATCTTACGTGGTCCCTCCTCAACCGTAATCGGAGCTAAACCCTTGTGAATTCCAAGAATGCCCCTCATCATCCGAGCAACGCCCTCTACCGACCAAAGATAAGGAAGATTAGTATCATCAAAATTAACCGTAACCTCGCCTGTAGCAGCATCATGATTCTCCAATTCACCCTTGCCATACTCCACTAACTCGTCAACCTCATCTACGCTAAGCTTCTTACCTACAAGCCCAGAAAGATCTTCTAACGAAAAAGTGATGGTTGGCACTTAAATCACCTTAGCTCCCCGGATAAAGTCCAGCTTCCGCGAAAACAATTCTCGAATATCCTTAATACCTAAATTAAACATCGCAATCCTATCAATACCCAATCCCCAAGCAAGTACAGAAACCTCTCTACCCAACAACGGTTTCACAACTTCCGGCCGCAAAATACCACTACCACCAAGCTCAATCCATCCCAGATCCGGATGCTTTGCAAACAACTCAGCTGAAGGCTCAGTAAACGGAAAATAGGCAGGTTTAATTTTGATCTTAGTAGCATGCGCAAATTCCTTTGCGAACATATTCAACAAACCCTTCAAATGTCTAAAATCTAAACCCTCTTCCACAACAATACCCTCAACCTGGTTAAAGTCTGGAGCGTGCGTAGCATCAACGACATCCGGTCTAAAGCAACGTGCAATCGAAAAATACTTCCCAGGAATCTGCAAATCGGGACTAGCCAGCATCCGTGCAGATAAGGCAGTACCCTGTGTCCGTAAGATGTGCTGCTGTGTCTTCTGCTCACTAAACTGATATCCCCATCCCTTGCTAATCGTACCTTTACCTTGCTCATGCGAACCTTTCACTAATTCCATAAATTTCTTATCAACCGAGCCATTCTTGGGACTCTCCGTATAATACGCACCATGAATATCTCGAGCCGAATGAAATTGCGGCATGAATAGAGCATCCATCCCCCAAAATTCAGTTTCAACGAGTGGACCACTCATCTCAGAAAATCCTAAAGCCATAAACTGTTCACGAACCTCATCCAAAAAGCGACCATAATGGTGTTTTCTCGCCCCAGGTTTCTTCGGAACCTTAATCCCTACGTCATATCTGCGAAATTTCTTACCCTTCCAACTTCCATCCACCAACATCTGAGCTGTTAACGATTCCTCGCCAGCATCCCCGCTGACACCAGCCGAAATCAACTCCTTACCAAGATCAGTCAACGCTCCAGTATATGATTTCTTACGAACCAAAGACACAATCTGCTTCCGTTTCAATAACGCATCAAACGCAAATTTCTCTTCAGCAGATAACGACTCAAGAAGCACCGGAAAAGACCGAGCTAGAAACTGCTCCTCCAGAGATTCCTTCTCCAATAATTTCGAACCCTGTTCAGTTAAGGAAACAAATAAGCCTTTCTCCTTCCGCAACTCAATAGCTGCCTTCGACTTCAACACCCCAATACACACCGTAGACTCCTCACGAGAAAGGCCAGCGTCCTTTGCAACAGCATCTAAACTTTTCTCCTTGTCTAAAACCTTCAAAAAACGCCTTTCCGGCAATCCCTTTTCAGCATACAGTTTCCCGTTACTATCAAGTTCAATAAACTCCTGCTCACTCTCTGTAAGAATAACAAGCTCCTTATTCTCTAGCCACTGCAACCCTCGCATAACCTCGATCGGTTGCAATGAAGTCTCTGTAGCAATTTCTGCAACCGATTGCACCGTACGCAAAGCTACCAACACCTTCCGCTCGTACGCGTGCAACGAATCAGCTAACTTCTTCAAATCCATCAATAGGCCTCCGGGTAACTACCGAGTACTTTCAACGAAAACTCCTTCTCAATAACAGCAAATGCCTCTTTAACGGCATCATCATCACGATGTCCCTGAAAATCAATAAAAAACACATAATCTCCCAGCTTAGATTTTGCAGGCCGAGACTCCATCTTTGTCAAGTTAATATCTCTATCCGCAAACGCAGAAAGCAGCGACCGTAACAAACCAGGAGTATCCTCAATCGGAGTAACCGCTATAGAAGTTTTACTTTTTTCAACTCTCTCACCTGCCTCCTTACTAATAACAAAAAATCGAGTCTTATTATGATCATCATCCTGAATGTCCTTCTGAATAACGTTCAATCCATAATGCTCAACGGCAAGCGAGGGAACAATTGCCGCCTCTTCAAGCTTAGAGCTAGAATCCAACAACTGCGCAGAATCCGCATTAGATCGAGTCATAGTAATCTGAGCATCATGTAATTGCTCTCGAATAAAAGTAATACATTGATCGTACGTCTGCGGCTGCACATAGACTTTTTTGATATCTACTATCTTACCTTTTCCGGCAAGCTGATGTCTAATTGGCAAAACCACCTCACCAATAACGTTCATGTTAAAATTCATCAATCCATCCGTAGTAAGTCCAATCGTACCCGATAACGAGTTCTCTATCGGAACAATACCAATTTCCGCATCTCCTTTATCAACAGCCTCAAACACCTCATAAAGTGTGGGAGCAAACACAACCGAAGCATCTGCAGCATACTTCAACACCGCACCATGGCTAAACGTACCTTCAGGTCCTAACGCGGCAACCTTCATTTCTTCCGTTTCCCCTCCTTGACAAGATAGGTAATGATTTTATTCGTATACTCCTCTGCCTCATCCTTGAAATCTCCTAAATAATCTGCTGCCTCCTTAAAATAAGAAACAAAACCTTCTCGATCACCCGACTCAATAATATTCAGTAAGTGAGACGCATCTTCGATATATGCTTTCAGAGCTGGAGCAACGTGTTTGTTCAACAATTCAATATCAGCATACAACTCAGGATCCTGATTCAGTATTCTTCCCGCAACATCCATGTTAAATCTAAAAATAGGGCTACTCACCCGCTCCATCTCCAACATAGGCATACCTACCTTGGAAAGAGCATGACAAACAGAAATGGAACTAAAATGCTGTAATCCCTGCACCACGGCCATCACCTTATCATGAGCTAGAGCATCCATAACCTTGACGATCCCGCCTTGGTCACTAACAAGCGTACTAATCCATTCCAAATACCCATTCTCACGGCCGTCACACAACACCACAGTCTGGTTCTTAACACTTTCAAGACTCGGACCAAATACGGGATGCGTTCCAATAACAGCACATTTCGCATGTTTCAGCATAGCATCCATCGGCCCCTCCTTAATCGAGGTAACATCCATCAACAAGCCCTCTTTACGTACCAAGGGAGCAATACGTTCGATAACGGCAACCGTGTCAGCAATAGGTACAGAAACTATGACAACATCACTCTCCCGAGCACAATCCTCGAAAGAAAGAGGAGTGCTTCTACCGGCTATCACTACCGTATAACCAGCTTCCTCGAAAAAGCGTTTAAACCACTGTCCCATCTGACCGGTTCCGCCAATAATACCTATTTGAGTAATATCCTTCATTTATCCTCCCAAGTAAACTTGGCACCAAGAGCTTTCATATCCTTGAGATAACTCGGATACGTAACACCGATAGATTCCGCAGAAGTAATACTAGTACTTCCCTCCGCAATCAATCCCGCAAGACTCAACGCCATCACAATTCGATGATCGCTATGTCCACGCACCTTACTTCCCTTAAACACACTCTTATTAATCACCAATCCTTCATCTCTCTCCTTGAGATCTCCACCAAGCTTACCAAGCTCTTCAGCAATAACTCTGATTCTATCCGTTTCCTTAATCCGAGCCTGCGGAACGTTAAACAAAGTCGTTGTACCTTCAGCACAACACCCTGCAACCGCCATTGCAGGTAAAGCGTCAGGAGTAGCATTCAAATCTAATTCAGCAGCTTTCAAACTCCCACCTTTAATCGTGATCGAATCGGCTGCAACAGTAATATCTGCACCCATTTCCTTCAAATAGGTAACAATCGCCTTATCGCCCTGGATATCGTCCATCGACAATCCTTTTACACTAATTTCGGATCGAGTAATAGCTGCAGCAACTAATGGAAAAGCTGCACTACTCCAATCGCCAGGAATAGCCTTATCAAAAGACGTATACTTCTGACCGCCCTTAATCGTAAACCGAGTTAACTCTTCATTAGCCTCATAGCTAATACTCTGCTCCTTCAACCACGACAACGTCATCTCCACATACGGTAGCTCATTAGGTCTGGTAACTGTAATCGTAGTGTCATCCTCCAATAACGGACAAGCCAACAACAAAGAAGAGACATACTGCGAAGTCTCACCCGAAATCTCAACACTCCCTCCAGTCATTCTTCCGGTAATAGAAACAGGACTGTACCCATTATTTCGCTTAGATAATGCTTCAGCACCCAACATGTTCAAGGCACTCAATAACGGTTGGATCGGACGTTTACGCAAAGACTCATCCCCATCTAGAGTAACCTCTAACCCGCTTGCAGCAATAACACCGGCAAGTAATCGTAACGACGTTCCGGAATTCTTCAAGTCAAGATCCTCATCCGGCTGCTTCAGTTTACCTGCAACACCCGTAACCTTCCACACACCTGCTTCAGTCATATCTACCTCAGCACCCAGTACCTTGCACGCCTCTACCGCGGCCAACGTATCCTCAGAAGCAAGTGGATTTCTCAACGTGCTTACTCCATCGGCCAACGTCGCGATGATCATTGCACGGATCGTGTGGCTCTTCGAACCCGGAACCGTAATGGTTCCTTTCAGTTCTTTAGTGTTCTCAACAGTTAGTTTCATAAGACATTCCTCCAGTGGTTGTATTGAGCTTTTGCTTGCTCATTAAAAAGATGAACTCCGGATACTACTTGCAATCCCAGCGAATCGGCACACTTCAAAAGAGTGGTGTGCTCAGGAGTGTACACCGTGTCAAAAACAACGGTACGGTTGTTACTGATCTTCTTGAGCATTGCCTTAGTTAAAGGACTACCCGAAATCTTGGGCGCCATACCCAACAACGTACAGTTAATAATAACATCAAATTCTGGGCTAGCCACCAACATCGCTAATGGCAACGCCTCGCCACCCACCGAATCAGCCAAAGTAGTAGCCTTACTATGAGTTCTATTAACAACAGTAATCTGAGCTCCCTTACTAGCAACAGCATAACACACTGCTTTTGCAACACCACCTGCACCCAACACCAGAACATTTTTTCCCTTTAAGGAAGTCTTCCTTAACGCAGCCAGCACCCCGAGAAAATCAGTATTGTAACCGATAAGCTTGCCCGATTTCTTCACAATCGTATTAACGGCACCAATCCCAGCAGCATCCTTATCGACTTTATCCAAACACTCAACAATCGTCTCCTTATAGGGCAGAGTAACACTTAATCCCTCTACATACGGAGCAAACGCACCCAAAAAAGACCGAATATCTGTTGCATGGAAATTAACATACAAAGCCTGCTTCCGCTTCTTTGCAAAATTCTCATTATGAAACAAATAACCCGTACTATGCTCTACCGGATTTCCTACAAGACCGAAAACCTTCGGCTGTTTCAAAACATCAAGTCGATACAGCTCCTTCATCTCCCGTAAAGAAATCTGCCCAGGGGCCGATCCCTCACCCAAAGAAGCATACGTCAACAAAGATCCCTGCTTCAACGCAAGAATCCTACTTACTTTTCCAACATCACCCATACAAAGACCAATCATCTCTCTTTTATCCTTTTTCGCCTGTCTCAACAATTCAAAAAGAACAACATTATCTTCAATCTGTTGAGCATGAGTAGCAATCTTCATAATCGCACCAGGAATCTTTTTCATGCTAACATACACTCCAGAAAGGATCTTCCTATCGGTAGAACGAAAGTCATGGTGCGACACAATCAACTGCGTTCTGCTCCCTGCTAGCACCTTCTCCAGTCCCGCAATCAAGGACCCAGAAGAAAGTTCAATATCCACGTAATCTACCTGCATCCGAATAGCTTCACTATACAATGCAAGACGAGCCTTCGCGTTATATCCATACTTTCCGCCTTCACTTTTTTTTCGTAAGGTAACAATAACCGGTTTCTTACATCCTGCAACCAGTTTTTTTAAGTCAGGCTTTCTACGAAAATAATCTAACCGTAACTCGATACAATCCGCATGCCGATTAGCTGCAGAAAGGAACTTACTAACCTCCTTTTTCGAAGTAACCGTAAGCGGGACACACAACATTACGCCATCCCCCTCATAACTGCAGCAATATCTGCATCTGTAACCGCAACATCCAAGTCCACCTTGCCTAACCTCTCTAGTAAAACAAACTTCAATGCACCATCAATCATCTTCTTATCCTTTTTCATCAACTTAATAATATCCTCAACCGAATCATCCGCTAATGTAATCTTAAATCCTATCCTCTCAAGCAAAGCAATCTGACGATCACATTCCAGCTTACTCAATCTCCCTACGCTAACCGAAAGCCGAGCAGCTACAACCATACCCAGAGCAATTGCGGCACCGTGAGAAATAGTAGCATAACCCCTACTCACCTCTAAAGCATGACCAAACGTATGGCCATAATTCAACATTTTCCGAATGCCAGATTCCTTTTCATCCTGCATCACAACATCCACCTTAATACTACAATTCCTAAAAATCAACTCCGCTAACGCACCAGGAGTACCAGCAAAAAAAGCATCCATCTTCGTCTCTATAAAATCAAGTAAAGTAACATCTGCTATGCAGCCGTGCTTAACACATTCTGCCAACCCATTTTTAATCTCATCAGCCTCCAAACTGCCAAGAACTTCAGGATCAATCAACACCATTCTCGGCTGATGAAACACTCCTACAATATTCTTTCCCGTCTCCAAATCTACACCAGTCTTTCCTCCAATCGATGCATCAACCATTGCAAGTAAAGTAGTAGGAATCTGCACCACAGGTATTCCTCGCATATAGGTTGCCGCAACGAAACCAGCAACATCTCCTACAACTCCACCGCCTAGTGCAATAATAGTGGTTGATCTATCACATCCCAGCTCAAAAAGCTGCTCCTGTAAAGCAGTATAGGTTTTCAAATGCTTATGCTCCTCTCCAGCCGGAAATGACAGCAAAGAAACGTCCAGACCTTCTTTCTTCATACTCTGCTCAAGATCAGTTCCATACAGTTTAGCTACCGTACTATCAGAAATTATAACATACCTGCCACCCAGATTCTCTTTCTTCAAAAGAGCTGCAACACCCTTCATCAGTCCTGCGTCAATCATGATCGGATATGATGCGGAGTCAAGCGTCAAGGTAAGAGTCTTCATTCACTCCCTCGCAAATGATCCGTAGAATTAATAAAATCTAACGTCACCCTTCCATCTTCGATAGTAATTGAAGTCAGCGAAGTCTGCTTAAACCTCAGATTGGCAACCTCTTCATGACTATAGTCTAACAATCCATCCAGCAAACCGCGTAACGTCCCACTGTGCGTCACCACAAGTACGGTACCCCCCTCACCCTTCACCATCTCCAAAAAAGCAGCCACACGCTGAGTAATCTGCTTAATACTCTCTCCCTCTGTGGGCGCAACATCATATCTATCCTTGCAGTACGCATCAAAATCTTCTCCATACTGTTCTCTAATCTGCTCCTCAGTAAGACCATCCCACTTACCATAGGTCCGCTCATTCAAATCCTCTCGCGGAACCACCCCAATACTATGTGATTCACCAACAATCGTAGCTGTCTTATGAGCACGCTTCAAAGCACTAGAATAAATAACATCAATCTTCTCATTCTTCAAACGTTCAGCAAGCAATCGAGCCTGCTCCAAACCAAGCGCATTCAACGGTATGTCACTCATACCTTGAAATTTACCTGCATCGTTCCAGTCCGTCTGTCCATGCCGTGCCAAGAGTAATCTCATAGACACCGATCCATAGCCT
>CAZBLF010000021.1:0-19963 GCA_964492935.1 uncultured Methanosarcinales archaeon | reverse complement strand
GAGATGGGCTTCGAATCAGGAGATGATTTGTTGCGGAAACGTGAACAGATTATTAGGATTTCACTTGGGTGTGAGGCTTTTGATGAATTGATGGCTGGCGGATTTGAGTCGGGCGCAATTACGGAATGTTATGGTCAGTATGGCAGTAGTAAGACGCAGATTGCACATCAGCTGTGTGTGAATGTACAGAAGCAGTTTCCGGGCAGTTATGCGGTGTATATCGATACGGAGAATACGTTTAGACCGGAGCGTATTATTCAGTTTGCAGAGGGTGCAGGTATGGATCCGGATGATGTGTTAAAACATATTAAGGTTGCTCGTGCTTATAACTCGGACCATCAGATGCTGCTTGCTGAAAAGGTTGAGGATTTGATCAAGAAACAGAATCTTGATGTGAAGCTGGTGATTGTTGATAGTTTGACTGCGCATTTCAGAGCTGAATTTGTTGGGCGTGGAACGCTAGCAGATAGACAGCAGAAATTGAACAAACACATGCACGTATTGAGTAAGGTTGCGGTCATGCACAATTTGGTTGCGTATGTGACAAATCAAGTCATGGCAAAACCAGATATGTTCTTTGGTGATCCCACGGAAGCTATTGGGGGGAACATTGTTGCACACAACTCTACCTTTCGAATTTACCTGAGACGCGGTAAAAAAGGAACACGGGTTGCGAAATTAGTGGATAGTCCCAATCTAAAGGATGGTGAATGTGCATTTGTCATTACCACTGAGGCTATCAAGGACGTCTAACGTCCTCTTTTTTTCTTTCTTTTTTATACTTATAGTAGAAGTGATAAATTCTCGGACAAATTGTTATCACTTCTGTATATGCTCAGAAACGAAGTTTCTGGCGTGCTAGAAAACTTTGTTTTCTATCATAACCACGGTGTACCCATCTCCGATTATTTGCACCGTTGCTATACATTTAAAAAGGAAATTATACTCCTTACTGTCATTGCATTGCCTGTTGAAAGGCATATACATAGATAGGTGAAGAGATATGGATGATGAATACAGACCCAGTGGAAGTGGATTTGCTGCCCCCGTAAAAGTGGGAGATGAAATTGATGTTACTATCGAGGCTGTCGGCGAGAAGGGCGACGGATTAGCTAAAAAGGATGGATTTGTGCTGTTTGTGCCTAATACACAGGCAGGCGAAACGGTTAAGGTTAAGATTACTCGTGTCTTGCAGAAAGTAGGCTTTGCCGAGGTTGTAGGAAAGGCTGCACCGCAAGAAGGGCAGAGTAAAAGCCCAGAAGTCGCTCCTGAACCGGTCGAAGAGATCGAGGATTCTGAGGATTTTGGTGAGGAAGAGGATTAGCTGTAGGCTGTCCTCTTTTTCTCACATATTATCTTAAAAACAATACTTTTTTAAACTTCTTTTTCAATAATTGGCTTACATATGAAAAACACTAGATTGTCGATAGTATTAGCTGTCTTGTTATGTGTAAGCGTAGTTAGTGGGCTCGAGGCGCCTGTCAATGACTTTCTTTGGGATTTACAGGTGTATCCAAGCGAATATATCTTGGTGTTTGAGGAGGCCATCGATAGTGAGACAGAAACAGCTGCATTGTCGTTTATGGATCATTATGGGATGAGTAGAAGTAGGCTTGATTCTGATATGGGGTTGCCGGAAGATAAATTGGTACTGATAGGAAATCCGTTGAAACATAAGATTATCAAGAGTCTTGGTGTGAGTGGTGATTCTTTATTAGTGGATACGAGTAATGGAAATAAATTGGTGATTGCAGGAAGTAGTGCTAGTCAGATAGCAGCTTCCATTTCGTCTTTGATGAACGCTCAGTTGGTGCCTGTAGCTGGAAGTCCGGCTGCAGCACAGGCTGCTAGTGCACCGGCTGTTGCTGCAAGTCAGCCACCTGTTGAGCAACTTTCTCCAGGGAGTTCGAGTGAGGGTTTTCTAGGAAGTGTACGCGAGCAATATGCACCCGGTATATCGAATACGGTTTTTCTTGCAATTCTTGGTGGAATGATTGTTTCGCCGATGTTGGCATTTGGCGTTGTTAGACATTCGAAGAAAAAGAAAGTGAATGTACAGAAGGATCAGCTGAAGCAATATCTTTCGGCGTATGTGCAACGAGGCTATACGAAGCAGCATTTGGAACAATACTTTAAGCCGCAATTACTGCAGCAGGGCTGGGACAATAGTCATATCGATGAGGTATTCGAGGAATTAGAACATGGTGCTGGAAAGACTGTACCCGCTTGAATTGATTGAGCGAACGCCCATTTACGCGTTTCTTCTTGGATTAGGATATGCTTTTATTGGTATTGGGGCTGCAGTCTTGTTGTTTCCAGAAGATCCTGCGATTGTTGGCGTTGCCTTTATTTCTTTGATGATTTATCCGACGCTGAGCCAGATGTTGCGGCAAGAGGAGGAGATGGAGAGTGTTAATGATGAGTTCCATCTGCACACTTTTATTTTTGACCATCACAATTCGTTTAAGGTGTATACTCTTTTGTTTTTGGGCGTGTTATTAGGATTCTCGTTTTTTGCATTGATGTTGCCGTCACTTGCAACTAATCATATCTTTGAAAATCAGATTAATGTGTTGTATGGATATGGGACTGCTGGAAAGGCTATCTTTAGTCAGGGCTTGTTCATGAATATCTTTATGAATAATTTGAGTGTTATGATTTTGTGTTTTGTTACTGCCTTTGTGTTTGGTGAGGGAGGAATATTCTTAATTGTGTGGAATGCGTCGGTGTGGGGTACGATCTTTGGTAATTTAGCTAAAACAGCAGCGATTAGTACTGCCAATAATCCTATTGTCTATTTTTCTATTGTGTTTGCTACTGTATTTCCGCACATGATTTTAGAAGCGTTTGCGTATGTGTGTGCGGCGACGGCGGGAGGCATCATTTCCAAGGGGTTGTTACGAGAGGAGGCTTTTTCTGAACGGTTTAATCATATCTTAAAGAATACGATCATGTTTGTTATTTTTGCTTTGATTGTGTTGGTGATTGCGGTAGCCGTAGAGACGTATGTGTTGGGTAATGCTGAGACGTATCGTAGAATTATTCAGGAAAGTTTTAATGCTCGTTAGGGTCAATTCTGTTTTGAACATGTTTATTTTAGTATGGTTGACTAGCCTAATTATTGACGGCAAGCTTATAAAGTTGGAATTCTAATTGTTAGTATGGTCACCATTAGGACGGCAAAGATTGTAGATGTACCTGAGATCGTTGAGCTGTGGAAAGAATTCATGCTTGATACCCGCAAGATTATTGCTAAAACGGATATGAAACTTTCTAGATACGATGAACTCAATTCTCATGGACCTAGCCTTTTCAAAAAATTTGCTGTAGAGACTATTAGGGATAGAAATGGATTAGTCCTGGTTGCTGAAGAACATGGAAGATTGGTCGGATATAGCTTATCTTATATCAAAAAAAATATTATTGTATATAAGCTAGCTAAACTTGGTCATGTCAGCGACCTTTTTGTCAAGAAGAACTATCGTAGGCAGCGGATCGGTTCCAGATTTAAAACTCGTATATTTTCATGGTTTGCATCCAAGGGAATTAAACACGCTTCTCTTAATGTATCTCCAGCGAATCCCAACGCTTACAAAGCATACCTGAAGTGGGGATTTGAAACTTACTGCTTGGAAATGCGTAGAAAACTATAGCGGACCAACATGTTGTTGCCCTGCCTTAAATCTAAAAAATTTGAAAATGCCATATATTTATAAACGAAGTGCGCTTTCTATAGAGTAATGCCAAAGGTTCTTGCAAGCTTCGCGGGAACATAGTGTGCTGAGGCGATAAAAATGCACATGGAGGAATTACGATGGCGAACGAAAAAGAATTACTTGTACCTAGTGATATGTATTTAAAATCCGGTATTCATATTGGAACTAAATTTAAAACTCGATACATGGAGCGTTTTATTTACAAGACGCGACCTGATGGATTGAGTGTGCTTAATTTACAGCGTATTGACGAGCGGATTAAGGTTGCTGTTCAATTTTTATCGCAATTTGCTCCTGACGATATCTTAATTATCAGTAGACGAGAAAATGGATGGAAGCCGTTGCGCAAGTTAAATGAAACTACTGGCATTAATGTGGTTGCTGGTCGATATCCTCCGGGAATGTTGACAAACCCCGCATTGGAAATTTATAGAGAATCTAAGGTGGTTATGGTTACTGATGCTTGGCCAGACCGAAACGCTATTCTTGATGCAAATCAGGTTGGAGTTCCGGTGGTTGCATTATGTGATACAAACAACCAGTCGAATAATATTGATTTGGTGATTCCTTGCAATAACAAGGGAAGAAAAAGTCTTGGATTGTTATTCTTCATCATGGCTCGAGAGTATTTGAAGGCGACGGGCAAGATTAAAACGGATGCTGAGTTTAAGGCGACTGCAGAAGACTTTACGGACGAATAGCTAGAGTACGGTAAGCAGATCTTTTACTGCTTTCTCTACCTCTTTTTCTTTGTAGATTACTTCATAGACCTGTTTTGTAAGGGGTAGGTTGATGTTTTGCTTTTTTGCGAGATTGTTAAGGACGCGCGCAGTATTTGCTCCTTCAGCGACCATTCCTTTCATTTCCTTGGTGATTTCTTCGAAGGTTTTCTTCTTAGCAAGCTGTTCTCCTAGATAGAGATTTCTTGAGTGGGATGAGGTACAGGTGGCTACGAGATCTCCTACTCCTGCGAGCCCGTAATAGGTTTCTCTTTTTGCTCCGAAAGCGGCCCCTACGCGTGCCATTTCGGCGAGACCTAGGGTGATGATCGAGCCTGTGGCATTATCTCCGAGATGGAGGCCTTTAGACACCCCTACCGCTATCGCACATACATTTTTGAGGGCTCCACAGTACTCTGCGCCGATGATGTCCTCGATAGGATAGACTTTGAAGTGCGGAGTACTCAGCTCTTTTTGCAGGGTTTCACGAACTGCTTTGTTTTCTGAAGCGAGAACGGTTGCAGTAGGAATATTATTGATGACTTCCTCTGCATGGTTGGGACCGGTAAGTACTGCTACTGGTACGTTTTTTATTTCCTCCTCGATGACTTCGGACATGCGCTTGCCGGTGCTGGGTTCGAGTCCTTTGGACGCCGAGATGATGAATTTGAGTGTATTTGGTATGTGCTTGCTCATCTTTTGGGTGATGTCGCGCACATAGGGAGACGGTATTACAATAATTGCGAGCTCGGCTGCTTTAAGTGCATCTGCTAGCTGATGTGTCGCCATTATTTTAGACTCTAGCTTTACTTTTTTGAGATAGGTGTTGTTGGTGTGATGGTTGTTAATTTCGTCGGCTGTCTTTTGTTCGCGTGCCCATAGAGAGATGGTGTGGCCGCGTTGTGCTAGTATATGTGCTAGAGTGGTTCCCCAGGATCCTGCGCCCATAATGGTTATTTTCATTTCTTCATCAGCTCGCTATCGAATGGATATTTTTCCTTGGTGATATCTGCCTCAAGGTGATTGTTCTTGGATATTCCTATTAAATAAGTCTGCCTTTTTTAACTTTGGTATTTTCTTCACTTTGGGCAATATTTCAACGGTGCCTCTTGTATTGGCCCTGCTTTTTCTCATTAGAAGTTGTACTCCTGCCCGAGAAGGGCTGCAATCGATTTCATGATCTTTCTTGTGGAGTTGGTGAGTGCTTGTTGGCTGAGGGATGCTTCTTTTAAAGTGAGGGGGGCGCCAATGGTCACAGTTATACACTTCTTGAGTTTGGGTAGTGCAACGCCTTTCGGTAGAACTTCTCGTGAACCGGTGATGGCGATGGGTACAATAGGTACGTTTGCAGTTAGGGCTAGCTTTGCTGCACCATTTCTCGCTCGTTGGAGTTTGCCATCCTTACTTCGATGGCCCTCTGGATAGATTCCTATGATTTCTCCTTTTTTAAGGTGGGTTAGAGCATTGTTGAATGCCTTTTCGTTAACCTGCTTCTTATCGGGTGCTTTGTAGACTTCGACAGGGATGGAATTTCCCCAGTTGAGAAATGTTCTTACTATTGCATTGTTGAAAAATTTTCTATTCACGTACATGCACATGTTTCTATTTACTTCTGGAACAATTATGAGTGGTATGAGTAGGTCATCTATGAAACTGGAATGATTCATGCATGCTATGAACGGGCCGGCAGGGAGGTTGTTGAGGCCTTTTACGTCGCGCAGCCAGAGCTTAAAGAGTAAGGGTAACACGCGCCTTGCTATGGGATATACCATGATAGCATAAAGTGCCAGAAACGGTTATAAATCTTTCGAAGAGCGTGCTAATGATATTCAGGCCTGATAGAAGGATTTACTTCACGTTATCTCAGAATCCTAGGCCCCCATCTACATTGACTACGGATCCGGTGATATAGGATGCGTGCTCAGAAGATAGGAATGCTACGGTGGCTGCAACGTCCTCAGGGTTTCCCATCTCTCTTAGGGGGATGAGTTCTAGTACCTTGGAAAGTAATTCTAATGGTATCTGATCAGTCATTTCGGTTTTGATGAAGCCTGGAGCAACTGCATTTACGGTTATTTTGCTCTTGCCGAGCTCTTTTGCTAGTGATTTTGTGAAGCCGATCATTCCTGCCTTTGCGGCTGCATAATTTGTTTGCCCGAAGTTTCCGGTTTGGGCTACGATGGAGGAGATATTGATGATTCTCCCTTGTTCTGGTATAAGCGATAATATGTTATTTGTAACATAATAGAGGGAATTGAGATTGGTGTTGATGACGTCCTCCCAGTCTTGTGGTTCCATTTTCTTTAGTGTTTTATCGCGCGTGATGCCTGCGTTGTTTACCAGTACGTCGACTTGGCTGAAAGTCTTTTGAATTTCCCCTACCATTTCTTTGCAGTCTTTGAGGTTGGTGATGTCGGCTGGCACGTAGATACACTGTACTTTCTTAGCAGAAATTTCTTTTATTAGTTGTTTGGCTGCGTCCTTGTTGCGCCCTGAATCGTGAAGAATTATGTTCATGCCCTCATCTGCAAGTTTTTCTGCTATGGCCTTGCCGATGCCGCGTGTTGATCCTGTAATGAGTGCTGTTTTTTTCATGGTATACCTCACGTTGAAACTTTTTTGAGAATGTGGCCAGTGATATTTGCGCCTGCTCCGCCAATATTCTGTGCATATGCTATTTTAGGATTTTTTGCCTGGCGATCGCCTGCTTTGTTTCTAAGTTGCTGGACGAGTTCATAAATTTGTCCAAGGCCGGTTGCAGCTACCGGGTGACCTTTTGCCTTGAGACCTCCCGAAAGATTAACGGGGAGTTTTCCTTCTTTGGTGAAATATCCGTCCTCGATCATTTTGTAGGCTTGTCCCGGTTTCGCGAATCCGAGATCTTCATAGGCGATGAGCTCTACAATGGTGAATGCATCATGGAGTTCGGCAATATCGATATCCTTTGCGGTGATTCCTGCCTGCTCATACACGTTCTTTGCAGTAATGGTGGAGGCGTCCCAGGAGGTGTTATCGCCTCGCTCAAAGGTTCCTAGAAAATCTGAACAGAGATCTGATCCTGCGATCTTGATGTCGGATTTGTCTTTCGTTAGAACACATGCCGCTGCGCCATCGGCTGAGATGGAGCAATCGAATAATCTGAGTGGCGATGCTACCACCGGAGATTTTTTTATGGTGTCTAAATCTACCTCCTTACCGAAGAATCTGGCATGAGGATTGTCTTTAGCATTCTGGTGATTTTTATGAGCTATCATTGCGAGGTGATCCATGTTCGTATCAGGATATTTCTTCATATATTCTTGAGCGACGAGTGCGTTCTGTGCAGGAAAATTGAGACCCTCGTTTTGTTCGTACGTTGATTCTGCAGCCATCATGAATTCGTCGGTGACGCGCTCTGTTTTACAGGTCATTAATTTGTCTGATCCCACTACTAGTACATTATCGAACCCTAGCTGTTGTGCTGTCCAGAAGGCTGCTCCTCCGGAGGAACATGCGGTAGGGGTTCTGATGATGGGTACTCGGGTATTGAATACTGAACTTAAAACTGAAGAGAAATGGCGTTGTCGTTCATCTGAAAAAAACCATTCTATGGAGGAACAGACGATTGCATCGATGTCGCCCATAGTCATGTCTGCATCTTTCAATGCCTGGAGTGATGCTTGGTAGGCTAGTAAGGGGGTTGCCTCTCGTAGAATGCCGTACTTTGTCATACCTACTCCTTTTATGTACATCTTAGTCCTTTTTGAAGAGTCTTGAACCGGTTGGTTTGAGAACGTCTCGCTTCACTGCATCCAGCTCATTTCCTAGTATGTCAATGTTAGTTAGGTCAAATTCGCCTATTCCTAGTTTTCCTGCGAGTTCGGCATAGGGTAATTTTGAAAGGCATAGTATTTCGGATGCGACACGATCATGTACCACTGGATTGCGAGCTGCAAAAAACATATTGTAGAAACCCGGTTCTCCGTGCTGCGCAGGCCCATTTCCTTGCATCCCGATGGAGGCGTCTCCAAGGGTAATGAATGAGGGGAGGAGCTTGGGAAGAACTGCTAGTGCCATAACTGCTTTCTGGGGGTCTTTCGCTAGTTGTTCATAGGACTCCTTGTTTAGAAAGCGAGTGAGATTCTCGAAAGATCCATCCATCCCGAGCACCATGTCTGTTTTTATTACGGGAACGTTAATGAGTACGTCATGCTCATCGACTATTCTTGAAATGTTTAGTGTAAACTCGCGCTCTTGCTTTTCTTCGAACTTGGTGTCGGCGATATTTACCAGTTTGACGTTGTGTTTCTTTACGACTTCAAGAATTCCTGTTTTTGCTATTGTTTTTTCAAAGGGCAGGAAGAACGATTGTTCGGCTATCGTGATATTGGCTGGTTTTGCTCCTTTGTTGATTAGGTATGTGAGTAGTGCATCTATTGTCTTGTCATTGGTGCAGGTGCCGAGATAGGCGTTTCCTGGAACGCTGAGATTGGGTTTAATGAGGATTTTTTGTTTGGGAGTTATGTCGATTCCACCTATTAATTCGAACACCTCATCTACTGCCTCGTCGTAATCGTATTTTAGTTTTACAATTGCGAAGGCATTGTCTTTGTCCGAGGATGCATCTTCGTAGGTATCTCCTATTTTATAGTCCTTCATGACTTTCTTGGGCATTTTGTGCCCGTGCTCATCCTCTAAGATGAGTACATTATAGGGGATGATGGGATGTAACGGGGAGGGGATGCTGACTTTTGTGAATCCTACTACTTTTGCTTTATTGCTGACTATCTTCTTAATTTTCTCGTGGGTGTAGATATCTTCCTCTACGGGATAAATCCACTTTTTTCCTGATTTTTCTCCAATCCAACGTATAATTCTTACCATTATGTTTCTGCTTTGTGGAAGATATGTACTGTGGTTGTTCCACCTGCGCCTCCGATGTTGTGTGTTAATCCCCATGTGGGGTTCTTTACCTGTCTTTTATCGCATTTACCGCGAAGTTGATTGACGATTTCTACTACCTGGGCTGCACCCGTAGGTGAGATGGGGTGTCCTCGTGCTTTGAGTCCACCTGACGGGTTGACAGGTAGTTTACCTGAAAGGGTGGAATGTCCCTCTAGGATGAATTTTGATCCCTCTCCTTTCTTGCAAAATCCAAGATCTTCATACGCTATAAGCTCTACAATGCTAAATGCGTCGTGGAGTTCGGCTACTTTGATGTCCTCTGGCTTGATGTTTGCTTGCTCAAAAGCTTGCTTGCCTGCTAACACGGTACCTTGCCAGGTGGTCATGTCCTCTCGCTCAAAGGGGGCAATGTTATCTGTTGCCATACCTGATCCTCGCACCTCGATGTCGGTTTTGTCGTGGCTGATAATTATTGCTGCACCCCCGTTGACAGAGATTGAGCAATCATAGAGATTGAAAGGGGATGAGACAATGGGAGACTTTTCTATATCCTCCATCGTGATTTTTTTTCCATAGAATCTTGCTTTTGGATTAAGGTATCCATTTTCGTGATTTTTTAGAGCGATACGATGAAGTGCTTCTTTAGGAGTGTTGTACTTGTTCATGTGGAGTTGTGCTACGATTGCGTTTTGTGCTGGGAAAATTAGGCCTTCTTCTTGCTCCCACAGGTTTTCTGCAGCGCCCATAATCTCATGGGTTATTCTTGAGGTGCTTGAGGAGAGGATTCTGTCTACAGCAAGGACCAGGATGTTGTTGTATTGTAGACGTAGTGCTGTCCAGAATGCTGCTCCGCCTCCGCCACATACTGCGGGGACTCGGATCATGGGGATTTTTCGCTGAAGAAGAGATGCTACAATGGGGGGATAGAGTCTTTGGCGCTCAGGGTTTATTTTTGTGTCCACTGTGGAAACTACGACTGCATCTATCTCTTCTGGAGACATGGATGCATCCTTGAGGGCCTCTTCGATTACCTCTTGTGTGAGTTCTTGAGTGGGAATATCCTCTGCGCTAAAGCGAGTCATCCCTACTCCCTTAACGAAACGCGGCTTGTTCATTGTGATTTATTTCTGAATTCTTTTTTATCGACTACGGCTAGCATGATGCGCGTTTCTGCAACTTGTTTTCCGTCTACTTTTGCGGTTCCGGTGAGTAATGCGCCCTTATCATCTTTTCCCAATAATCTCAATTCAAACGTGAGGGTTGCGGGCGGGAAGGTAGGAGCTGAGAACTTGGTTTCGTTGATTTTATAGGCAAGAACGTCTTTTGTTTCGTGATCGTCAAGATTATAGCGTACGAGCAGTGTCCCGGCTTGGCCCATACCTTCTATGATGAGTGCTCCTGGCATGATGGGAAATTCTGCGAAATGTCCTTTGAAGAAATCCTCCTCACCAGTCAATTTCTTTTCTGCTATGATGAGATCTTTTTCAAGTGTAGTAACTTTATCGATAAAGAGAAAGTGATCATTATAGGGAATGATTTTTACAATATCCTCTTTGCTGATTTCTCCTTTTGCGTCTTTGTAGTCGTCAATTTTGCTCATTTTTGTTCTCGTAATCGGTTTGTTTACCCCTTCAAGAAGCGGCAAACGCTTTAAATATCTTTGGTTTGGAGTGCTCGGGAGCATATACTAAGGTTTTTAAAGGTAGAATGACTAACTAGAATTATGGGAATGAAGAAGAAGATTGCTCAGCTCGTGAACAAGATGTTGGAGCCGGTAGAGATGGGTTATGATCTTGCTCGAGGGATGGCAAAAAAGACCAAAGAGAGTATTCCTGCTTTGTACGAGGAGATTGAACAGGTGGTTAAATCTCAATTGATCATGTTGGAGAAGGATAGGGATTTGTTGCACACTCCTGATTTGAATGGATTTAGTAATGTTATTGCTGAGCAGGTCGCTGCGAAACTTCCCCATACTGATGCAGAGCAGGTGCAGGCTGTGATTCGAGATACGTCTAAGAAGTCCTTTCTGAATATGATTACGAATAGATTAGGTAATTTTATTGATCCGAAGGAGTATACCCAAATTCCTCGAAAGAGATTGTTCAAAAGAGTGTTGATTGCGAACCGTGGAGAAATAGCATTGCGAGTCATTCGAGCCTGTCGTGAATTGGATATTGAAACGGTTGCCATTTATACTAAACCTGATGCTCAGGCGCTTGCAGTTAAGTTTGCGGATAAGTCGTATCTTATCGGCAATAATGCTGATGACTATTTGCGCTATGAAAAGATTGTGGCGTTGGCTAAACGCGTTAAGGCGGATGCTATTCACCCCGGATATGGATTTTTATCGGAAAGTGTGGATTTTGCAAGACTCTGCGAAAAAAATAAGATTAAATTTATTGGTCCTTCTTCAAAATCAATTGCATTGATGGGGAATAAGGATGAGGCGAGAAAGCAGTGCATCAAATTAGGTATTCCGGTTGTTGCAGGAACTGCCGCGCTTACGGATGCGTCAGCTGGTGTTGTTGCTGCGAAATCGATTGGGTTTCCAGTCATTGTAAAGGCGGTTTCTGGCGGTGGCGGAAAGGGTATGCGTGTTGTTCGTAAGGAGGCTGACTTTTTGGCTGCGTTTGCAAGTGCGCGAGGCGAGGCTGAGGCATCATTTGGAAATAATGAATTGTACATAGAGAAATATGTTGAGGATCCAAAACATATTGAGGTGCAGATTATTGCTGATCACTCTGGCCATGTTGTGCATTTGGGCGAGAGAGATTGTAGCATTCAGCGTAAGCATCAGAAGTTGATTGAGGAGACTCCGAGTCCCTCTGTGGATGAGGTGTTACGCGAGAAAGTTGGACGGGCTGCTGTTTCTATTTGTAAGGCCGTGAAATATGAGGGTGCTGGTACGGTTGAATTTCTTATTGATAAGGATGGGGCATTTTACTTCATGGAGATGAATACTCGTATCCAGGTGGAGCATGGGATTACGGAGATGATTACAGGTATTGATTTAATCAAGGAACAGATTAAGATTGCGGCGGGTGCTACGATGGCATTTAAGCAGAGGGATATTGTTTTTGATGGTTGGGCGATTGAGTGTAGAATTAATGCAGAGTCTCCGTTTGATGATTTTGCACCGCAGACGGGAACTATTGTTAATTATTTGCCGCCGGGTGGTCCTGGTATTCGAGTGTGTTCGAGCTGTCATTCTGGACATGTGGTGAGTCCGCATTATGATTCATTAATAGCTAAATTGATGTGTAAAGGTAAAACGCGCGAGGAGGCATTGTCTCGTATGCAGCGGGCATTATCTGAGTATATTATCGAGGGTGTTGAAACGACGATTCCGTTGCACCTTGCTGTGTTGAGTAATCGTTCGTTTGCGAAGGGAGAGGTTACGACACACTTTCTGGATAAATATAGTATCCTTAAACGGTTGCGTGCTCCGCGTTCTGCTCGGAAGACATTGTCGAAAGAGGAGAAGCTGATTATTGTGAGTACTGCTGTAAGTTCGTATCTTGAGGAGAAGCCGTTACAACGTAATAGGACTTGGGAACTTGCTTCTAGACGAGAGCAGATGGGAGAAGATGTTTAGACGCATCAACTATGATTCTTTAGATTCTACGAATACTGAGGCAAAGCGTTTGGCGGAGGCGGGATTGTGTATTGTTGCTAATGAGCAGGTTGCTGGGAGAGGTAGATTTGATAGGGTGTGGGAAAGTGCGTTGGGTGGCGTGTATGTTTCGCTGACGTATGGGGTGTTGCCATTTAGTGCATCGTTGCTGCCTATTGTGAGTGCGTTGGCGGTTCGTGATGTGGTTGCTTCGTTTGGGGCTGAGGCGAGTATTAAGTGGCCGAATGATATTCTGATTGAGGGTAAGAAGGTCGGGGGAATCTTGATTGAATCGGTGCAGGGAGCGGAGGTACTGTATGTTATTGGAATTGGGATTAATACTCATAATATTGTTTCTGATGCATTGTCTGCTGCTAGCCTTGGGAGTGTGGATAACGGTGCGGTGGTCGATGCGTTATGTGCAGCCTTTGAAAAAAGATTTTCTGATGTTGATGCTGAGCAGTTGATTGAGGAGTACAGCAGGCATTGCGTTACCTTAGGTAATGAGATTACTGTCGAGGATGCTGGCGAGCGGCATTCGGGCAAAGTTACGGGAATTACGTCGCAGGGCTATCTTATTTTGGAAACTGCTTCGGGTGCTCGTGTGATGCAGGACGGGACTCTTGTTGATGGTCGATAAGGCTTCTTTCGTTAGATGATTAAGTAATGGGCTCAGTAGAAAGTCTCACTTCGTAGGATCACCAGCTTCGAAATCTTGCTTCTGAATATAGAAAGCTGACTTTTCCCGTAGGGACAACCCCTTTGTCAGCCTGCTCTTAAGATTAATTGGATTTCGACTTCATGCCGGTGACCAGGACTTTCTACTCAGCCCAAGTAATGAGAACATTTATATATCTGCGGTGTTGGCATAGCATTAGAAAATGACGTTTCTCGACTCAATGCCGATGTTAAAACGCTTGGTGGATTTGGGATATACGATGTTTATCATTATTATTCTTTCTGCGATTGTTGGTTTATTGTTAGCGTTTCCCGTAATGTGGTTGTGGAATTATGTTTTCGTTAATTTTGCTTCGCTTCAGATTAATGTATTTCAGGCTTGGGCGTTGAATGTGTTGACCGGTATTTTATTTGGAAGAGCATCAGGTGAAAGAAAACGATGATGGGCATAGATGAACTTGAGGAATTACACGAGTTGCTTGAGACGCAGAGTTTGTTGCGGCTTAATCAGCACATTAGCATATCGTTGCGAAAGAAGGGGATTAAGTTACGTGAGTTCAGGTGGAATGAAGTTCAGGCTTCCTGATTATTGTAGCGTGATGAGAAGTTCTCCTTTGTCGACGGTCTGATGTTGTTTTACTTCTATTGATTTTATTTTTCCCGACTTGGGCGCGGTTATTTCATTTTCCATCTTCATGGCCATGAGGCTCAGTAATTTCTCTCCTTTCTTGACTGCTTGCCCAGGTTTTACGTTAATGGAGAATACGGTTCCGGGAAGTGGGGCTTTGATGTGTGAGCTTCCGCCTGCGTCTTTTTTCTCAGAAATGGCATCCTCTAATTCCTTTCCTCGATTGCTCTGCGTATCTACTTCGAAGACCTCTCCTTGGAGATGGACGCGAACTTTGCCTTGGCGAACTTCTTCTACCTTGACGAGATGTTCCTTGCCATCGATCTTTATCTTTAGCTCGCGCATTTTAAAGCGGAATGTTGCCGTGTTTTCTGGCGGTTGATGCCTTGAGGCCGGTTCCTTTTACTCGTTTACCTTCAAGAAGTTCGATTGCTCGGATAAGATGGATGCGCGTTTCCTCGGGATCGATGATTTTGTCGATCTTACCGGTACGTGCTGCCTCATCTGGATTTAGAAATTGCTTTTGGTACTGCTTAATGTACTCGTTTCTCTTTTTATTGGTTTTGTCTGCTGCGATTTCCTTTCTGTGAATAAGATTGACTGCTTGCTCGGCCCCCATCACTGCGATTTCGGCTGAGGGCCAGCTCAGAACATAGTCATAGGCCATTTCTTTTGAGGCTAGAGCGATATAGGCTCCCCCATATGCTTTACGCATCACTAACGAGATTTTAGGTACGGTGGCTTCTGCATAAGAATACAGCATTTTTGCTCCGTGTCGGATGATGCCTTGATGTTCCTGGTCTGTACCGGGTAGATAGCCGGTGACGTCAACAAGATTAATGATTGGGATGTTGAAGGCGTCAGCGCATCTGACGAAACGTGCTATCTTGTCTGAGCTGTTGATGTCTAGGCAACCTGCAAGGATCATCGGTTGATTTGCTATGATTGCGACTACTTTATTGTCAAGCCTTGCGAAACCAGTTACTGCGTTTTGGGCGAAGTCTTCCATGACCTCGCAAAACGAATCTTTATCCATGACTTCCTGGATGACTTCTTTTACGTCATAGCTTTTTTTGGGATCGCTCGGGATAATGCTCTTGAGTTTTGCTTTTCTTTTCTTGGAATCTTCATAATCAATGAATGGGGGATTTTCTAGGTTGTTTGAGGGAAGATAGCTTAGCAGTTTTTTTATTCTCACTAGGCATTCTTTTTCGGATGCTGCTGTAAAATGTGCTACTCCTGATTTTTTTGCGTGGACTTGTGCTCCCCCTAGATCTTCAAAACTGATATCTTCGCCGGTAACGGTTTTTACGATGTTAGGTCCGGTGATAAACATGTTGCTGACGCCTTCAACCATAAAGGTGAAATCGGTGAGGGCAGGTGAATAGACTGCTATTCCTGCACAGGGGCCGAGGATTGCCGAAATTTGAGGGATAACTCCGGATGCTAGAGTGTTGAGTTTGAAGATGCGTCCGCCACCGTCTAGGCCTTGGATTCCTTCTTGAATTCTGGCGCCGCCAGAATCTAATAAACCTATGATGGGGATGCCCGTCATTAATGAGTATTCCATTACCTTTGCAATCTTTTTGTTGTGCATTTCGCCCATGGAACCGCCCATAAAGGAGAAGTCTTGGGCATAGATGCAGACTTTGCGTCCTTGGATGGTGCCGAAACCGGTAACTACACCATCCTTAGCTTGCTTTTTCTCTTGGAGATTGAATTGGTGTGATTGAAGAACAACATGCTCATCGAGTTCGGTGAATGAGTCTTTATCTAGAAGAATATCGAGCCGTTCGTATGCACTTAACCTTGATTTTTTGTTGCCTTTAGCCATTTTTGATTAGGTTTCATTAATTGTGAGATCTTTAAAAAGATTGCTATAATGGGGTGTTGGGTAAATGACTCGAGTTAGAATAATTTGAAGCCTTTGGATTCTTTTGTTCCGAGGACGCCGGCCTCAACGATCTTGAAAGTGATTTCTGTTTCCTCTGCGATTGAGCGGTGCTTTCTGAGGATGGCTTTGCGGTTGCCTTCTGGTGTGGATGCGAGCTCGATCAGGCATTTGCTACTGTATCTTAGGATTTCTCCGCCTAGGGCGACTACCTTGGTCTTGTCATCGAAGTCGGCATAGCTGTGATTTGCTAAGAGTACTGGGATGTCTTTCTTTCTTGTAATCTCGTTAATTAATGCGAGTTGGGTTCCTAGTGCTTTATTGATTGCGAACGGATTGGTTTCATTTCCGAGAGCTATGCGATAGAGCATGGCGATAGTATCGATGATGACTAGGCCAATTCCTTTGTTGATGAGTTTGGTTAGTTTGGTGAACATGTCCTTTTGCTCGTCGAAGGTGACGGGACGGAGGAATGCTATTTGTTTTAGGATTTTGTTGTAGTCATAGGGTGCTATTTGTTTGAGGCGCTCTGTAGAGAAGTTGTTTTCGGTGTCGATGTAGATTACTTTCTTTCCTGAGCGGGCCATCGTTACGGCTGCAAGCATGCAGAGAATGGTCTTGCCAGATCCGGCAGGTCCGTAGAGTGTTGTAATGACATCAGACTCGTAGCCTCCCTGGAGCATGCGATCGAGAATTTTGCTTCCTGTGGGAATCTTGCGCTGAGTCATGTGTGGGGTAGGGCGGTTGGAGATATAAAGATAGTGCAAAAATAGTATGTGCATAGCATCACCAGGTCGAAATTCATTGATACCTCAGAATTAAGTGCGTTGCGCGGGGTTGCCCCATCCGGGGACGCAGCACCTTCAGAAGTCAAGAGCAAGAATTTCGAAGGTGCTATGCACATACCAAAAATAGATAGATTTATTAATGGGTTCTGCATGGATATACTTGTGCATAATCAAATGAAGTCGAAAAAAGCAGCTATGGAATTATCGGTGACTGCTATTGTAACGCTGATTCTCGCTATTGTGATGTTGGGTCTTGGTTTAGGTTTTATTCGAGGTATGTTTACTAAAGTTTCTACTTCATTTGATGAACAGATTAGTAGTGAGCCAGAAGCTGCTTTGGCAAGTGGTGCTTTTCCTATTACTCTTTCACGAGAATCTATTATCACATCAGCAGGCGAAAGCTTGGTGTTGAAGGTTAATGTGTATAATACTAATAGTGGTGCGACGGCGGTGGCTCCGACTATTACTTGTCCCGGGTTGACGGGTGCAAATGCTATTACACAGACCGCCAATGATCGAGCTATTGATCCTTCGGAGATGGGGACGTTTAATTTGTTGGTGACGTTAGCCGATTCTACTCCGACTGGTGTTGAGTTATGTTCTATTGATTTAGCCGGTATTGGACCCAAGGATTTTACTATTGACATTCGGTGAATAGATAGTAAGGTTAATAAAGACATAGTTGCTTTTCTTGCTTTATGAATATTGTCTATACGGTGTTAGTTTACTTGGTGTGGTTCTTATCTACATACTTCATTATTGTATTCTTATTGTCGTTGTTTAAGCTTAAGGAGGAGTTATTTGAGTATCCTCCTGAGATGAATGGCACTCTTCCAAAGGTGAGCTTGATTATCTCTGCGTATAATGAGGAGAGTAAGATTGCTGGGTGTTTGGACTCATTGAAGCGAGTTGACTATCCTAAGCACTTATTTGAGGTACTTGTAGTGAATGATGGAAGTACGGATGGTACTGCGAGCGTGGTTAAGCCTTATGTTGATTCAGGAGCGGTTCGGTTGATAGATAATGCAGTAAATAAAGGTAAGGCTGCGTGCCTGAATCAGGGTATTGAACATGCTAGCGGAACGTACATTGCTTGTATGGACGCTGATTCGTTTGTGGATGCCGATATCTTCATGAAGACGTTGCCGTATTTTAAGGAAAAAGGAGTTGGAGCGGTTACGGTATCGGTGAAAGTAAAAAATACCAATACGTTGTTGCAGAAGGTTGTTGAATTGGAATATATTTTGGGATTATCGCTGTTTTTGAAGGTCTTTTCACGCTGTAATTGTGTGTATGTGACGCCTGGACCGTTTTCCATTTATCGATCTTCATTGCTTGCGGAAATTGGAGGATTTGATGCTAAGAATATTACCGAGGATTTAGAGATTGCCTATCGAATTCGGCAGGCAGGATATTCTGTTGCGTGTTGTCTTGCAACTGCGGTTGAAACTATTATTCCGGGCAATCTTAAGTCGCTGTATCGTCAGCGAAAGCGATGGTATTCTGGTGCATTGTTGACGTTGTGGAAGCACAAGTCGTTCTTGCTTACAAAGCGCGCCGGTTTATTTGGGGTGTTCATTCCTTTTATCTATTCATTGACTGCATTAGGGATGGTGTTATTTGTTGTTTCCTTGTACATGGGTGTATCGAATCTCGTTCGGAATCTTTCTTATCTATCATTAACCGATTACAATGTTTTGGATTGGATTGTCGTAAAAAGTCCGGATGTGCTGTCGATTAGTATCTTTGGGATTTTGGCGATTAGTGGTATCGTTGGAACGTATGCACTGCTCACGTATGGTATGAAAATTACGGAACACAAGATTCGGAAGAAGCTTGTAGGATATGTAGGGTATGCTGCCCTGTTTTTCTTGTACCAGTACTTTTGGTTTGTTTCCTTTTTCACCGTTATTTTTAGACGCAAGGTGGAATGGTGAAGCGATCTATCTTTCTTACTGGTTTCTTGTTGACTGTGTTATTGTTCTTGATTATTCTTTCGTTTAACTTGTATTTGTCTCGGGAGCGGGAGCGGGCGGTGTTGGATAAGATGGATGAGATTTTGGAGGAGTATGAGGAGTTGCAGGCGTTAACGTTGCTTGCTGATTTGTTTGATGAGGAGAGTGGTTGTATTGCGATGGCAAGTAGATTGTCGCATATGGATAGGACGTTGTGGGATGCTGGAATTAAGATTGACCGTTATCGGACGATTACTGAAGAATTTATGGATGATCCGTTTTACTTGGAGCAGAAGAGAAAGTTTAATCGGAACGAGGTGCGGTATTTTTCTATGTTGAAAGAAATGAAGCAGCGCTGTGTTGTCAATCAGACGGTGTTGTTGTACTTTTACAAGCGTAAGGAGGAATGTGCGGATTGTGATGCACAGAGTTTTGTGCTGACGGACATGAATAGAGAGATAGATGAGGAGTTGTCTATCTTTTCGTTCGATGCGGATCTGGAGCTTCCTTCTATTTCGGTATTGACACAGTTTTACAACGTTACTGATTATCCGTGCATGGTGATAGAGGATGGCACGTATTGTGGTTTGCGAGATAAGCGGATGATGACTGACGTTTTGTGTCAGGGTAGAAATTTGAGTATTTGTTCTGAGTAAGATTAATAAGGAGTATTTGTTTCTTTAAGGTATGCGGTTTAGAATACGTGATCATGGGCTGTTTATAGGTATTTTACTGGCATTTAGTTTGCTCCTAGGCTCCTTTTCAGCAGTCCATGCGGATCTTTGGTGGGATAGCTCGGTTTATGTAGGGATGGGCAAATATCTGTATTCTGGCGGTGAGAGTGGTTTGTATGAGGATGCTAGGCCTGTTGTATGGCCATTACTGCTTGGATTATTCTGGAAGTTGGGTTTGGATGCGGTGTTGTTTGGGAAGGTGTTGTTGGGGCTTTTTAGTGTAGGGAGTGTGGTGCTTACCTACTTGTTAGGATTGCGTCTCTTTTCTAAGCGGGTTGCGTTGTTGGGTTCGTTGTTTTTGGCTCTGAATAGTACGTTTTTTCTGTTCTCCACGGTGTTGCACAGTGAAATTCCTTA
>CAZBLF010000020.1:0-20987 GCA_964492935.1 uncultured Methanosarcinales archaeon | reverse complement strand
CAATATTTGATAAAATTCCAGAAAAATCGAGGCTAATTATCGACTATGCACATACGTCCCCTCAACCAAAACAGTATGTGCATAGCATCACCAGGTCGAAATTCATTGATACCTCAGAATTAAGTGCGTTGCGCGGGGTTGCCCCATCCGGGGACGCAGCACCTTCAGAAGTCAAGAGCAAGAATTTCGAAGGTGCTATGCACATACCCAAAACAAATACTCTTTTATATCCCACCAATAAAACCTATCTATGAAAACAATCATCCTTGACACCAACTTCTTAATGATACCTGCACAGTTCAAGCTAGACATCTTTACAGCAATCGACAAATCATGCCTCTTCAACTACAAATTAGCAGTTGTAGATGGAACCGTAAAAGAACTACAAAATCTAATCGAGAAAAGCAAAGGCAAAGATAAAGAAGCAGCAAAACTAGCATTGAGTTTCATAACAAGAAAAAAAATACCCGTAATCAAAACACCGCAACAATACCATGTCGATAAAGAGATCTTAGCATTAGTAAAAAAAGACAAACACATCGTCGCAACCCAAGACATCATCCTAAGAAAGAAACTCAAAGCGAAGAATATTCCAAGAATAGTAATGAGAAATAAGAGCTACATCCAAATACTAGACGATTAACATGGTATTCCTTAGTCCAAAAGAAATCATAGACATTGCAGCAATGACCTTTGCAATAGGCTACATCTTCTCAGACATGTTTCAAAAAAAGCCAGAAGAAGGATATGATCCGTTACAACACTACCAAAAGAACAGACGGTGGGAAAACATCAAACATGCAGCGATGATAACTGCGCCAGCAGTTGTTTTACATGAACTAGCACATAAGATAGCTGCAGTCTCATTCGGAGCCACAGCCACATTACACGCACCGTATGGCTGGTACGCAATCGTCATCCTCCTAAAGATGCTCAACTTCCCCCTATTATTCTTCGTAGGCGGTTACGTAGCGCATACCGCCCTACCAGCACTCCAATCCGCAATCGTAGCGATTGCAGGTCCAGCTACAAATTTCATTCTTTGGGGTTTATCCGTTGCAGCAGTAAAAAACGGATGGATTGACAGAAAATACTATGCAATAGCAATACCTCTAGGAAAGATCAACATGTTTCTAGGATTCTTTAACATCATACCTCTTCCAGGCTTCGACGGGTCAAATTTCGTGAATAGTATTCTAAAGGTGATTATGGGATGAAAAAACTGAACTATTTTGCAGAAGAAGAGCAACAGATGGAAGAAAACTTTTAGAACTTCAGGACACGAATCACAAAACCTATCTGTCAAATGCTTGACAAACTCAAAATCACCCCAAACGGGGTGAGTCTGTTTGGGTTTGCACTGCTCATAGGCTTCATAGTGTATGCAAGATCTGCACCCGCAATAGCATCAATCTTTTTATTCAGTCATGTCGTTGTAGACGGGATTGATGGAGCACTTGCAAGGTATCAAAAGAGGGAGAACAATGCTGGGGCATTCCTCGATATTATGCTCGATCATTCAGGGATGGTTGCAGTAACAATAGTCCTAGTTACAATAGGGTTACTAAACTCTCTATGGGCAATCACCTACACTTATCTCTACACAATCCTGATTATTTTCATCATTATCCGAAATAGTATAGGGAAGCCCATCAAGAAGGTGTTTAGATCCAAATACGTCCTATACTGTACATATGGGCTATGGGCATTTTTCAATCTCAATATCACAACAGAATCAATCATCCTCTTCTCAGCGTTGATGGTACCTCCACTCTACAAAAGCTACACCACACTGTACAAACATCTCAAGGAAAAATGAAGCTAAGAATCGATTACCACCTCCATCCTAACCTGCCTAAGGATGAAGAAAAAGCCATTAAGAAATGCGATGCATATTGGAAGAAACTAGAAGAACAAAACATCCACTACCTCATTGTAACTGAACATGTATACAAAAACCCTAAAAGGGCCTTTGAATGTATGCAGAAAACAAAACCAAAAGGAATGCACTGCTATCCGGGAGTTGAATATCTTACGAAAGAAGGAATAGACATCATTCTCTTTGCAAAAGAACCAATCATCTACACCTACACTCAGCTAGAACCATATAAGATGTCTCTTAAACAAACAATGGCATTTGTAAAAGAAAAAAAACTATTCAGCTTTGTCACACACCCCTATACGCTAGGAACAACTTCAATTGTAAGAATTGCAGGAAGAAAATCATATCAAGAAGCAGTAAACACGCTGGGAGCTGTAGAGATAAGCAACGGATCACCAGCAAACTTGGGGAAGCTATTAACATGGTTTCCGCTGAACCTGTTAACAAAAGGGATAAGAAAAGAGATTAACAAGAATCTTTCCATTCCGAAGGAAGACTATCCAAAAAAAACCAAATTCCTCGCTGCTGGAAGCGATGCTCATGAAGTATGGCAAATTGGAGATTGTTTGGAACTAGAAACGGAAGAAAAGGATCCGTTCAAGAATATCACAAACAACCGTAAAGTAAAAATTATCAACAAAAAAGCATCTGCAAACCTACTGGACCTCTTAATCACCGGCTGGATATGCTTCAAAGAATGGAGAATGAAGAAGAAACTCAACGAATAAACGCAAACACAATATTAAACAAAACTAAAGCAAAAAAGAAAAAGCCGATATTCTTCCAATACAGTCTAGCTTTCTTCTTATCAAAGAATTTCTCCAATACCGTAAGCAACATGCGACCCCCATCTAATGGTCCCATCGGAGCCAAATTAAACAACCCAATACCTAAGTTAAGCAAATACAACCAATACAGTAATTGCAAAAACCATAAGATGGCAGTTGCAGAAAAAGTACCATATTTAGAAGTAAATTCGGTACTAATCGAAGTATGCTGCTGTATCTGCACTCCCAAATAACCAGCACCTTCCTCCTCAGGATGTTCACCTAAAACAACAGCGTAAGAATTTTGATCCGTCTCTACATCTACTGAATCTCCAACCTTCTTTCCCGCAAGTAAAGTGGAAAACTCAGCAATAGAAGTTGCAGAAGCACCATCAAGCGAAACAATCAATTCACCAATACCAATAGCGGCTGCCTCTGCAGGATAATCACCTTCAACATATCCAGTAACCTCAACACCATCCGCCACAACCACATTACCCGCTACAGGACCAATAAGTAATGCACTCAAACCTAGAACAATAAACGCCAATACCACATTAGCAAACGGCCCGGCAGAATACATCGCAAGCTGCTGCTTTGCGGGACGTGTAACGATGTCCTTTTCGTCCGGCTCCACGAATGCTGCAGGAATAATCGGCAATAACAGACCAAAGAAAGCAAAACCAGACGATTTCACCTTCATGTTATACAGCCGAGCAAATAAACCGTGAGAAAATTCGTGGACTACAGCAATAATGAAAATCGAGATAATCCAATAAAAGAAAGGAACAAAAAATGCCCCCTTTACGTTGATAGGCAACACCAACCCCACGCCAGGCAACGCCTCAGGCTGAGTAAAAATTTGGATAACATTATCAATAAGAGCATAAGAAATCAGAAGCATCCCTAAAAAACCAACAACGATAGACACCGGCACGAGAAAATGCCAAAGCCGAGTCCATCTTTTTGCAGTACGGTCCATCCACGCTAATCCTAGCTTCGTACGATACAAAACAACATACAACAAAGGAAACAGAATTTTCTGTAATACTATCTTCTTCCGCTCAAAGTAAATAAATAAGCTCAAAAGACCTATAAAAACGAGTGCAGCTATAGATTGAACATCCATTTCTTATTTCTTTCTAACCGGCCTAAACTTATCGTAGCCGCAGGACTTGCAGGAGATTTTTCCCGCCAAAACTTTCAAGCTTTGTGCCCTTATCTTCTTTTTGCACTTCTTGCATATAAAAACGTTACGGAAACGTCTAGCTTCAGCTTCAGCAAACTTAACCATCAGTTCTGCACCTGCTTCATGATTTTATCAGTAAGCACTATCCAATACATAATAGTAACACCTTCTGCAATCTTATCCTTCAAATCAGAAGGTATCTTTAAATCAAAAGTCTCATACGTCTCAGCATCCATAACATTAGCCATATCTCCCTGGATAGATAACACCTGAGCCATCTTCTTCTCAATCATAGGAGCGTCAACACTATCGTGTCCCGGCACAACCACAACTCTCTTCTTATCATCAACAATACCTACGCCCGTCAATCTAACTTTAGCGTGACCGTGTTTTCCCGGTCGACTCACCTGAGTATCGGTTACAACACAAGCTGCACCCTCTAGAACAACATAATTGCCTTTTTTCAATCCACCCACGTGAACCGGTTTTGTATTTCCTTGAACTTCATCACTCATCATAATCACCTATTGCTTTGCAGCTAATTTAATATCTCCTTCCTTAACCGTTTTTCTTCCTGCATGAGTCGCCAATCTCCAAGCCCTCAAAGCAAGCTCTTCAGCTTCCTCCTCCAAAACCGCCTTCAAAGCAACTTTCGCCTTGTCAGACACTCGGGTATCGGCTCCGCCCACCTTTTTAATAACCTTTTCCATCGCTGCCAATGGTAAGAGCTTTTCTGTCATTTTTATCACGTAAATGCTCCCCGTTAGAGAAGCAATCCCCTTATTGAACAATACTCTGAAATCCAAGGAGCTTTATAAAACTTTTGGAACAAATTGAATAGCCTGAGAACTTACGAATCAAACCTCAAAACTTCGGCTCTAACTGATCTATCTACGGATTTGTTATCTACAGGCACCGTATCAAAACGATTGTTGTTGATTTCGATTCTCTGCAAAACACGATCAATCACCTCGCCAACATCACCATCACAGACTACGTGAAAACCCGCATCAAATTGCTTATCGCCTAATTTCTCCGGACGCAAAGGATATTCCAAGAGAGCAATACCTCCTTCATTAGCAAAATATGAAACCAAACATGACGCCAGAACACGCGCATCCAAACCAGGAGTATCAGGATCCAAAACTCCATCTTGAGAATGATACTCTCCCTGAGTTCGATCAGGATCAGGTTTCCTTTCAGCTACCAGTCCGATATATGCCCTTGCCATAACAGTGATAGTTGGAACTACACTTTTAAACCTAACCCTTAATCAGTCCAACAACCCGCGCAACCATCGCTTCTTCTGACCGATACGACTCAAGCGCTCCTCACACAACTCCCAAGAAGGAAATTTCCGTTCATCATCACGAAATGCCTTAGTATGATGGTGACTTCGAGTTTTATTCCGAACATATTTGTGCTTCTTGTGTAACATCTCGTGATACATCACATAATCAAGCAACTCATAGTCCTCCTCCAACAACCGAGACAATGTAATGGTATCCGAAGCATACGCATACGACCCCAGCTTACGATAGGAATCCGTACCCCAACGTAGATTCGTCAACTCCAACAACCCATCAAAAAAACGAGCATTCACCCGATTAAAACTATTAAGCAAAATAGGATCCGATTCCGTTTTCGGAGCGACCAAATGCAATTTTCGAAGAAAAATATCATACAGGTCCATCGAAGCGGTATTCTTTACAGAAGCTTTCACCCTGCCCTTCATGATCTTCAATAAAAGACTCTGCACCAACCCCTTCTGAATATCATCCGCTACACCCTTCCATTCCTTAGAAAAATGAAACGTTAATTGTCCGCCACGCAACTTAACATTCGCATTATACGCCTTAAACCGACCAGAATACAAAATCGAGACAGAATACGGAAAAGAAGGATATAATTCAGAGACAGCACCGGTTAACATATAAAAAAGCAATCAAGAAAACTATTAAAGCCTTACGAATCAATAGCATATCGAAGAATAGCAGCAACCTTACCCATCTCCTTAAGCTGATTACCCTCTCGAGTTTCCGTTGAGACTAACATCACCGAACTACCCAACTTCTCAGCCTCCTCCTCAAATTCCTCAATCTTCTCCTCATCTAAAACATCAGATAACAATAACAGATCTACCGCACCCTGCTTAACACGCTCCATCACCTCAGCTTCACCATACGCGACCATGCCTGCCTTCGTAGACAACAACTCAAAGAATCGCTGCATCGCCTTCTTTTCAGCAACCAACTCCTCCTCAGCCAGCAAATCCTCTGACTTATCTACCAATTCCTGCAACCCAAAGTCGCCCGTATACGACAAATCCTTAATTCCAATAATTTTCTTCTGCAATTCATTGGTAATGAAGTCTCCGTCCACAAATTCATATTTCGTCGGACCAGGCCCACCCACAATAATGCCCTTCAAATCTTTATTCTCCAAAAACTGCTGCTTCACATATTCAGCAACCTTTTTGTAATGTTCCTTTGCTGCACCCTCCCTAATTCGTGCAAATCGCTGAGCCGACTGACCCCCCGTCTTATACTTACCCGGCACCTCAGAGTGTGTCTTCAACAAATGAACAATCGATTTCCCTTTAAGATACGCGATATCTGCATCCCGACGATCAAGAACGATTAATCCATACACCTCTTTGTCATCCATCATCTCCTCAAGCAAATATAACACAAAAGTCTTATCACAACGATAAATCCGTGTATTCAACGGTATGGGTGGCTCAATACTAAACACCTGAAAATCCTGCTTTCCCTGCTGAGCTGCAACATTACCCGAAAATGCCGCCAAACCATGAGGGGGCGTCTTCTTAAACAGGCGCAGATGCTGCACCATTCGCTCCAATCCATCAATCACGTTTCTACGAGTAGTAGCATCCTTAATGTTGGTAGCAGTACCTGCCTCCTGCTGCAGCTGCTGAATAACCTTAGTAATCTCATACCCAACCGGAATGTACACACTAACAAACTCTGTATGTCTACCGCGAAATCCTCTCAAATCCTTGATGAATTTCTTCAGCTTGTGCTTTTCCTGTTGCGTCAATGCCATACCCCTAAGGGCTAAAAGATGCTTTATAAACATTCCTAACAAGCATATGATTATGCCTCACTATCAATAAATATTAAATACAAACAAGACGCACCGATTTACAAACCGCACAGGGCTCATTTAATGCTTTAGGTGAAGCTCTTGAGAGGTATGAATAAGAATTCTTATTCGATAGATTTAAAAACAGCAAATAAATCCTAAACCAAGAACTGTCCTGGGGCTATGGGGTAGCTTGGAACATCCTTTCTGGTTTGGGACCAGATGACCCCGGTTCAAATCCGGGTAGCCCCATTCCAGTCAAAAAAATAATTTCGATCAAGAAAAATGGCAGAAGTCTACAAATCAACAAAAAAATTCGGTACACGATACGGAAGAAAGCTAAAAGAGCGCTTCGGTAAAGTAGAATCCGAACAGAGAAAGAAACATACCTGTCCCTATTGCCGCAAGCAAAGTGTAAAACGAGTAGCAGTAGGCATCTGGAATTGTAGCAAATGCGATAAAAAGTTTACAGGTCGAGCTTACACACTAGCAACAAAGAAAAGAGCCGTTGCAAAAGCTGAAGAGGAGCAAGAATAGGTGATAGCATGGTTGACTACAAATGTTTTTCCTGCCACAAAAAAGTAGGACAAGAATTTCTAAGAAAAAGAGTACGCTGCCCATACTGTGGAAGCAAAATGTTGTTCAAACAGCGTTCATTAGTGACTAAAATAAAAGCACGTTAAAATGGCTGAAAAAGAAGACTCTGAAAAGAAAATCCAGCAACTGCAGCTTATTGAGCAGAGCATCCAACAGATGCTTATGCAAAAACAGCAGTTCCAAGCCCAACAAATGGAAGCAGATGCAGCTCTAAAGGAACTAGCCGGCACCAAAGAAGCCTATAAAATTCTCGGAAACATCATGGTTGCAACCAAAAAAGAAGATCTCCAAAAAGAATTGGAAGATAAAAAGAAAAAACTAGACATCAGAATCAAAACCATCGAAAAACAAGAAAACGAAATCAAAGAAAAAGCTGAAAAGACAAGAAAAGAAGTAGTTTCTGAGATGAAGAAGGAATGATGGTCCAAAAGATGACACCGGAACAGCAAGAATCTATAGGAGAAGTCACAGAGAACATCGACATGCTTCTCGAAGAACCTTCAATGCCCAAGAATCTGAAAGCAAAGTTAGAAACAATCAAAGAAACCTTCTCCCAGGAAAACGAAATCTCAATCACCACAAATAAAGCGCTTGCTGAACTAGACGATATCGCAAATAATCCTACTCTTGATCAACACATTAGAACACAAATCTGGAATATCGTTTCTCTTCTAGAAAAAGTAAACGGTCAATAACAATTAATTCTGAGAAATCAATTATCCAGTAATCTGTTGCTGCTTTTGAAGGTAGGTCTGCTGACTAATCTTACCCTGAATATGCTCCATCTGCAGCTGCTTTAACGGTGTGTTTAACTGTCCTGATGACACAGTAATCAATGCACTCGCCGTAGTACCCTCATCTGCTAATCCGGAAACATACGTCTTACCCCAGCTCATCGTTAACGTACCAATGGCCAACGCAAACACCACCAAAAGCAAAGTAGCAAGTAACGGCGTCAATCCCCGCTTACTCCGCAGCATGCCCTTCGTCGCAAAGAACCCCTTCATTTTCCAAGATGCTCCCGCTGAAGTAACAGCATATAGATAAACGTGATAATAATGAAAAACTCAAAAATAGGGAAAAGTAACTTCGATGCCACAATCACACCAGCCTGATCAAAGACCGTAACCAATTGCTCAACCACATAAATAATGATGCCAATAAACATCAAACCCCACGGTTTCAAAAAGACGTGCTTATTGTGCTTAATCTTAAACAACTTCAAAAACAAAATAATCACTAACGTAACCAAAGCAAGATTGTAAAACGGAGCAATCCTCCCTAAACAAGCAGCTAACGTCCCGACCATTATTTACTCACGCCCTGCTGTATTTGTAAGATCAATGCAACAATCAAGAGAATCAAAATAATTGCCGGATTAACGTGTGTCAAAAACGCACTCTCAAAAATCTGGAACGCTCTCAATGCTCCAAGAATCATTTGCACGGCGAAAAACACCAAAGCCCAAATCAAAAAGATCCAGGGCTTCAATTCATTACGCTTCTTAGTAGCCTTAATCAAACTCAATGCGATAAAACCAGCCACTACAGCCAGCACCAAATTCCCAACTTTCAGAATACCTTCAAGATATTGTACCATACTATCTTCAATTCCAGGCTTCCCTATATAAAAACCTTTTGGATGTGAATACACAAGGAAAGAAAAGCAAAAGCATTTATACGAAAACTCCTAAAATCAGCAAATGAAGAGGTGGCTGGCTATCATAACCGTGCTTGCCCTAGTAGGCTGCTCCTCCACCGAGCAACGAGCCTATCCCGGCATTAATACCGCTTTACAACAACTAACCAATTCCGAAACAAGTTCCTTGCAAGATTTTTTTGAGTTAGACAAACAAAAAGCAGATCTCGACCAGGTACGACCAGACAACTATCCGTTCCTAATAGAACATGCAAATACAACCAACTGCATCCTATTAACCCATGGCTTCGCAGCATCGCCCTATGAAATCCAGATGCTCGCCGATATCCTCAAAGATCAGCTGACCGTATATGGAACAAGACTTGTCGGCCACGGAACTACGAGCGAAGACCTAGGAGCGTCAACCAAAAACGATTGGATCAGCTCTCTAGACATTCCTATGAAAGGACTGCAAAAAACGTGCGAGCACATCTTCGTTTCCGGAGTATCGACCGGAGCCACCCTCTCACTAATGGCTGCATCCACCTACAACCCAGACGGAATCATCACCATCAGCGCACCGATCACGTTCTTCGATAAACGCATCATGAATGCAGGCATCTTCAAATACCTCCTCAAAGAATCCGATAGAGACCTAGAAGAACATGAATTGCCCTATTATTACACCACCATCTCCACGAAAAGTGTAGCCCAACTCGCCACCCTCATCAAAGAATCCAAAAAGATGCTTCCTCAGATAACAACCCCTATCCTCATCATCCAATCAGCTGAAGACAAGCGAGTCGAACCAGAAAGCGCAAACTACATCCTAAACAACATCGCCTCAGAACAGAAGGAACTCCTCCTCTATCCAGAAGGCGACCATGTACTTACAACAGGAAACAAAACAGCCCAGGTAGCACAAGATATTCTCAAATTCGTTGAAGAAATTACTCAATAAAAACAACACGCTTTTAAATCAATAAACAACTCAGTAACTTGGTGATGCACAATGGCAAAAAAAGAAACTCCCACAACAAGTAACGAAGAACAAATCGGATTTCATAAAGGATCTCTATCAACCTTAGCTAAAGAGCGAGAGGAATTAGCAAGAATTCTCCAGATTGTGGAGCAACTCATGCAGATGCATATCCAAGGCTTAAAAGAATTAGGCGTAGATCTTGAAGCTGCTGCAAAAAAGGCCTCTAAAAAGCCAAAAGCTGCTAAAGCAAAACCCATTGAAGACATGCTCCGCTAAAATGAACAACGTTCTGATTGCAGGCACCATTGCTACCGATACTATAGAGACTCCATTCGGAAAAGTGGATCGAGCTCTAGGCGGATCAGCAACCTACGCTGCCTATGCTGCATCATTTTACACTGAACCCAGCATCATCTCTATCGTAGGCGAAGATTTCTCAACGGACTTTTGGAAAACATTAGAAGATCGCAACATTAACCTTGAGGGCGTAAAAAAGGAAGGAAAAACATTCCATTGGGAAGGCTCCTATGAATTTGATATGAATGAGGCTAAAACACTAAAGACAGAATTAAATTCCTTGGCCACCTTCAAACCAGAACTTCCCGAAGCCTACAAAAAAGCAGAATATCTCTTCCTTGCAAATCTCGATCCAGAAATACAACTGAGCATCGTCAACCAACTAGAAAAGCCAAAACTAGTCATCACCGACACTATGAACTTCTGGATTGAAAGCAATAAAGAACACGTACTCGAGGTCATCAAGAAAACAAACATCATGCTCCTCAACGATGGAGAGGCACGCCAACTGTTCGACACCACCAGCCTGGTGAAAGCAGCAAAGCAAACACTCGCTCTCGGCCCACAAGCAGTCATCATCAAAAAAGGGGAGCATGGAGCATTGTTATTTACAAAATCTCATCACTTCAACGCTCCCGGATATCCATTAGAAGAAATTAAAGACCCTACTGGCTGCGGCGACACCTTTGGAGGAACACTCATCGGCTATCTCGCAAAAACAAACGATCATTCACAAGAAAATCTCAGAAAAGCAATCATGTATGCCTCCACATTAGCTTCTTTCAATGCCGAGGACTTCTCGCTCAACAAATTAAAGTCCATTACCGAAAAAGACATTGAAAAACGCTACCAAGAATTTATCGAAATCAGGAACTTCTAATGACCATCGCAGCCAACCTTGCAAAACTAACAATCCCTGCAGACGTAACGGTGGTGGCAGCCTCCAAAACCAGAACCTCTGAAGAAATCCGACAAGCAATAGCTGCAGGTATCAAAAACATCGGAGAAAACTACGTCCAGGAAGCAGAAGGAAAGAATTTCGACGGAGCAACCCTCCATCTCATAGGACATCTCCAAACAAACAAAGTAAAAGCCGCTGTAAAACTCTTCGACCTCATCGAAACCGTAGACTCAGAAAAGCTAGCAATAGAAATCAATAAGCAAGCTCAACTCATCGGAAAAACCATGCCTGCTCTCATCGAAATCAACTCAGGAAACGAAGAAAACAAGACGGGCATCCATCCAGATAAAGCAATCAACCTAATAACTAAAATCTCCAAACTAAAAAATATAAAAATCAAAGGACTCATGACAATGGCACCCTGCACCGAAGATCCAGAACAAGCAAGACCCTACTTCAAAGCAACTAAACAACTTTTTGACAAGATAAAGGCGCTATCCATCCAAAACGTAGAGATGAATATACTCTCGATGGGCATGTCCCATTCCTACAAAATTGCAATCGAAGAAGGCGCAACACAAGTTCGTCTCGGCACAATAATTTTTGGAGAAAGAAAAACGCCGGGATGAAAGAACCAACATGGGGGTGTGGTAAGCCATCCCGGCAGATATAAATTAGATGCTCTCTTTTATCGTTGCCGTAGCAACCATCGTCAACGTCGACTCAACCTCTTCCTGCTTTCTAAAATGTAAGACAAACTCATTAAACTCAGCAACATCCTTGAACTTCAACTTCACCATCAAATCATATTCTCCAGTAACCCCGTACACCGCCTTTACCTCATCAGCATTGAAAACTTTATCTAGCATCACACCCGGCTTCGTTTTAACAAGCATAATAACAACTAACCCCTCTCCAACCTTGCTATCATCTAGCTTAACCGTAAACCTCTCTATGACTCCCTCTTTCTGCAGCTTCTTCATCCGCTGATGCACCGTGCTGGGACGCAAACGAGTCCTTTTTGCAACATCACGAATCGAGGCACGTCCATCCGACTTGAGTACCGAAAGAATTGAGGAAGACTTCTTATCTAAATCCATAAGATTGAAATGTCCAACTAATATATAAATGTTACCTTATTTGTCCAGTAAAATAACAATAAAGCAGACAAAATCGACAAAATAACAAGAAAAGTATATAAATTGAACAAAACTACTCCATAAAAGGTGATCAATAATGGAACAAACAGAAAATTACTGGATTAAAGATATCAAACTAGCCGAATTTGGAAGAAAAGAATTAGACATAGCTGAGAAAGAAATGCCTGGCCTTATGGCAGTGAGAATTAAACACCAAGATAAGCAACCACTCAAAGGCGCAAATATCATGGGCAGTCTTCACATGACGATACAAACTGCCGTCTTAATCGAAACATTAGTGGCACTAGGAGCAAATGTCCGCTGGGCATCTTGTAACATCTTCTCGACCCAAGATCATGCAGCCGCAGCTATAGCAAAAGCTGGAGTTCCTGTCTTCGCTTGGAAAGGAGAAACATTAGAGGAATACTGGCAGTGTACCGATAAAGCGTTAGATTTCGGAAACGGAGCAGGTCCAGACCTTATTGTAGACGATGGTGGAGATGCGACAATGATGATCCACAAAGGAGTGGAAATTGAAAAGGATGCATCCATACTTGACAAAGATTATTCCAAAGAAGTCCAAGACGTTCAGGAATTGATGAAAATTCTAAAAGAAATTCACAGTAAAACTCCAAAAAGATGGACCGAAGCAGCAGAAAAAATCAAAGGAGTCTCAGAAGAGACCACCACTGGCGTACATCGACTCTATCAAATGATGGAAAAGAAAGAACTTCTCTTTCCAGCAATGAACGTAAACGACTCTGTAACGAAATCCAAGTTCGACAACGTCTACGGCTGCCGACACTCTCTACCAGACGGAATTAAAAGAGCAATGGATATCTTAATTTCAGGAAAAACCGTCATGGTTTGCGGCTTTGGTGACGTTGGCAAAGGAAGTGCCGATGCAATGAGCAACGAAAAAGCGAGAGTTATGGTTTCTGAAGTAGATCCCATCTGCGCTTTACAAGCATGCATGGCCGGCTACAAAGTAACTACGGTAGAAGATGCTCTACCAGAAGCTGACATCTATGTAACCACAACCGGAAACTGCGATATCATCACTGCAGAACACATGAGCAAGATGAAAGATCAAGCGGTAGTCTGTAATATCGGACATTTCGATAACGAAATCCAAGTAGCTGAGTTAGAAAAGTTTCCAGGCATAAAGAAAGAAGAAATTAAAGGCAGCGAATGCCCCGTAGATCGTTATACGTTCGAAGACGGACATTCCATCTACCTCCTAGCGCAAGGACGTTTAGTAAATTTATCCTGTGCCACCGGCCATCCAAGCTTCGTCATGAGCAATTCGTTCACGAACCAAGTTCTAGCGCAGATAGATCTCTGGGAGAAAGACCATAAAGTAGGCGTCTATGTTCTCCCAAAAGAACTCGACGAAGAAGTAGCAAGATTGCATCTAGAAAAACTAGGAGCAAAGCTCTCAACCTTGAGCAAAGAACAAGCAGACTACATCGGCGTAAAGGTAGAAGGCCCATTCAAGCCAGAGTATTATCGGTATTAAGTCACCACTAAAAAGGAGTGAAAGATAGAAAGATTTATATAGGGAACTCATTCTAGTAAGAGTATGCAACCGTTAGAGAAGCTAAAAAATGCACTTGCAGCAGTTGGATTGCTGAGCATGATAGGATGCTCAACGATCCAGGAAAAAGAGCAACCAAAGATACCATCTGAAAAAGAAAAAAGCTCAGAAAGTATTGAAAGTATGGTAGCGAAAGCTAACCCTATCCATCTTTCTAGCGAAGAAACCACATACTATGATGAAAAAGGAATACCTCTCCAGTTTGCTGAAAAAATAGCAAATATGCGTGACAGGTATTCAGCAAGATCTTATGAACTGGGAGACATTGAAAAGATATACTTTAGTGGCAATCCCGATCTTGCTGCTACACTAGCAGCTCTCAAATCAGTAGGGGGCGATCCAGTATTCAATGCAAAGAGCATTGCAAAGTATGTCCAGATAGGAGGAACCACATCATTCGCGAAAGAGCTGGCAAGTCTTGTTGTGATGCATGAGCCACTTTCTCTTAGAATTAAGCGTGAAATCAAACCAAAAACGTTATTCGATGGAGATGACATTGTTAACTACTGGAAAGCGAAGGGTGACCCTGAATTCGCGAGAAGTCTCTTAGAGATTGAGAAAAAGAGAGGAACACACCTCTTTGCTGATGGATTTGAAGTTGTCGATTATTGGAAAGCAAAAGGAACGGTTGACTATGCAAAGAGGCTAAATGAGCTTGAGGATTGCAACGGTCTAGATCCATTCTTGGCTAATGACATCATTAAGCTCAGAAAGATCGATGCCCCCATAGAGGATATAGAGAATATTCTGGAAAAGAGAAATGATGCAGGAAAGAGAATTTTCGCTGGAGGAAGTGCTAGGAGGATATTAGAAGAAAAGTTGAAGATTGATGATGTACTCAACGTGTATAACCTAGAGATAGATGGAAAACAAGTATTCAAAGGGTCAAACAATGCTGTTGAATTTCTATCTATAGGTGGTAAGGAAGAGATTGCGAAAAAACTCGTCAGTCTTAAAGACGAAAAAGGCGGACAGTATTTCTATGGGTTTGACATCGTAGAGGTCTTGCGTTCCGGAGTGGGTTTCCCAGTGATTGAAAAGATGTACAAAATTCGGAATAGCGACGGGCAGTTACTCTTCCCTCATGCAAGCACGCTAAGTATATTCTTACTAGACAAGTACACCTTAGAAGATGCGGAAAAATTCGCGCAGTTAAAAAACGGCCAAGGAAAGGCAGTTTTCGATTCAGAGTCACTATTCAAATATACTGCGGCCCAAGGTGAGGTCACATTTGCACATCAAGCAATAGAGCTGAAAAGTCCTTCAGGAAATCCCCTGATCCGGGATGGGTACCAGCTCGCAGAGATAGTGAGATACAACTTAGAACTAAACGAACTGAAAAGATACCTAAAAAAATATGATAAAGATCCTTATTCGGGTCCAAAGGCAATCATGGCGGCAAGGTTAAGATTGGAGGGGGAGGATTTCGTATTTAAGGATACAAAGAAGCCGAACTTGTTACTCACCTTTCCTACGTATGATCATAATGGGGCCCTCCATACAAGATTCGAAAGAGAGGTTATGAAAGGGTGGCTAAGAGAGCATTATGACATAAGAATAGAGATAGCACACACAGAAAAAGACATCTATGATGCGATAGATAACACCCCAAACCTGCAAGTACTTTGGCTTGCTGGTCATGGTTTAAAGGAATCTCTAGGATTGTCAAGAGCTTCACTCACCGACCTTCCAGAAAAAGAGTACGAACAGACACGTGTAGATACTGGTGATGCAGAGTTTGCTAAGTATTTGCAAAAGCTTGCTCCAAATGCAACAATCATCCTGCACTCCTGTTCAACTGGATCAGGCAGTAATAACGAAGTAAACCTCGCAAGTAAGGTTGCTGAGATGGCTCCCGGAAGAACAGTGATAGCATCAAAGACCTCCTTCAATGCAAGCGAGATGAATATCATCGGATATAATCCACTAGACGCTATTATACGGGACAGAGAGAATACCTACAAGGTAAGATATGAAAACGGTAAATTGACGGTGTTGGATTAGTTTTCAGATCGCGAAACAAAGAGTTTATTAACTTATCACGTCAAACATAGGCCATGCTTCACAACACCACCAAAAACACCTTGCTTGCAAACACCATAAGATACGCCTCCACCCAACTGAAGAAAGCGATAGGCTTAATGTTCTCAAAAGAACGTAAACATGAAGCACTCATTTTCAAGTTCAAAACAGAGCGGTTACAATCACTCCACATGTTCTTCGTCTTCTATCCCATAGATCTCATATTTCTTAACGAGAACAAAGAAATCATAGAACTTAAAGAAAACTTCAAACCCTTCACCTGCTACACCTCAAAAGAAAAAGCACAATACATCCTAGAGCTACCAATAAACACCATTAAACAATCTCAATCCTCAATAGGAGATAGCATAAGGTTTAAATAAAACCAAGAGTTCTGAAACAACAAAGGGGACGTAGTATAAACCTTTTGGGTTAACCAAAAAGGGTACAGCCTGGCTAGTATAGGGGCCTCCAGTAACTGGAGAGAAGAGCGCAAGCGATGACTGATCTCCCGAAGACAGCCTTAGATTCCGGTTCGAATCCGGACGTCCCCACTTTTTTTCTCAGGCAATGATGCAAGTATTGATTCGTACCTATGAGCAAAGCGAATAGGTACTGGGCACGGGTTCCTAGAGGGTGAAACCATTAGGTGGGAATCAAGGCGTCCCCACTTTTTTCTTAGAACAAAACTACTTCTTCTTTTTCCGCTTCTCTAAAGAAACAAGAACAACAATAAGAACAACCAACACCACTAATCCAGCCAACATGTAAGGATAATACAACAAAAAGAAATCATTCAATACAGGAAAAGTACCTGCACGCAACAATTCAAATAACGCAACCGCAATCACCACAATAACAATAACAGAAGTAACCAACATCCAATCTGAAAACTTTTTTCGCCCTTTTACTACCTTTTTCGCAACCTTCTTCTCAACAACCTCTTTCTTGACCTCAGCCACAACCTTCTTCTCGATTTTTACTCTCTTCTTCATAAATCGAGAAATAAAAGGCAACACCACAACAATAACCAGAGCACCAACCAAGATATTAACCACAAATGAGGTAGGTGTAGGTAAAATCGTCTCAGCGCCAGATCGATTGACGAAATAACTAGCCGCCACTCCAATAAATCCTAATAACACCAGCACAGCAAGAATGAAGTAAGCCACAACAGTAACTCTCCACTTACGAGTAACCTTCTTGTCTACAACCTGCTTTCTGCGCTGCACCAACTGCATCGCACCCCAAGCTACCAGCAAAACAAGAACCACCAAAATCCAATAGTATCTCAAAAAGGAAGCATAAAACGCAACAACATCACCTACACGCGAAGCCTCTTTAACCGTAATCACAATATCTCTCTCAGCATCGAAGACATCGCTTTGCAACAACAACGTAGCCACATACTCTCCCTCCTCAACCGAGGCATCAGGACGTAAATAAAGCGAAATTATGCGAGATTGACCTTCAGCAAGAGTAAACGTGTCTAAACTCGCCACATACCACGACACCCCATTCAAACTCAAAGAATAGGTAGCGGGACGTAAACCTTTGTTGGTCACCTTAATCGGCACCTCCCTACCAGAATAATCAACGAGAACATCCATTGTCGCGATCCGAGTGTCATAACACCTAGAAAAGTCTACAATATCATACTCCTCAACAACATTCCGAACAATCCCCGAACCACCCGACGTGACATCGGCAGCAACAGAGACCGACTCATCTCCTGTACACGGCACGCTACCCTCTAACACGAACGGAAATGAAGCACCAGGTGCAAGCTCAAACGTATCAGCATCGATTGAACTTGTTAACCACTCATCATTAGAAAATCCAACCAGATAACTATCTGCCCGCGCACCCTCATTAACAACCGAACCCGCAATTTGAACAAATTCACAGGCACAATAATCAGAATCAGCAACCAACTCCACCACATAATTAAAACAATCCTCATACGCTACTACAATCTCAAAACTTCGCTCAACAGCCTCCCTGCGACTACCAACAGTCATAATCAACGAAGTATTCACTGCAGAAAACGAACCGGCTGGCAACGTAAGCGTAATGATTCCAGATTGCCCACTCTGAAGAGCTGCCTGATTGCTAGATAACAACACACTCCCATCATCCACTCGCAGCGTATACAGCTCAGCAAAACTATTAGAATTGGTTATCCTCAATGGAACCGTAACCTGATCAGTAACACATGCACTATAGGAGCCAGAACCAGCTTTAAAATCGCTAGCGCGAATAATGTCAGTATTATAGAGAGCATCACCCAGCTCAATGCCCACCGAACCCAAAGCAATGGGCAAAGCAAGCATAAAGATAATAACACTACTAGCTATTCGTATAATTTTCGATAACATCTATATCCCTCCAAGAGAGGCGGTCATAAAAAAGGAAAAAGAAAAAGAAAATAAAAAGGTTGGCTTAGTAATAAGCCTCGTCGTCTTCCTTGCCTTCCTCGTCATCGCTTCCCTTCAGCTTGTTAAAGCCGATGATAAGCCCTAGAATGACTAACAACACAACGAAAACAACAATTCCAACTTCAAGAGCCTTCTTTGCCTTTCCCATAGGTGAGTAGCTTTTTCCTGCTACAGTTGCCTTAAGCGGTACCTGCTTTAACACAGCGTCACCACTCTTAACAGTCACTGAGAACAGCTGCTCTCCGCTAGCATCTCCACTCGGTGTCACACCAATGAAAGCCGCTTTAGACTCTCCTGCACCAACAACTAATACGTTGGACGGTGAGATTGCCACGTTAGCCCACGGTGCACTTACTTCAACAGTGTACGTTCGCGACGAACTTCCTTCGTTCGATAGCGTTAATGGGTAGTTAGCAGTTGCTCCCTTAGCGACAGTCTGAGATTCAGGTCCAATCGTAATAACGGTTTTACCTGTTGCACTCGTAGATCCAGATGAGCTACTTCCGCCATGTACTGGGCAAAGGTCAGATTCAACAACACGGACCTTGCTGGTTCGAGTTACCTCTTCGTCTCCATCGTCAAATTCAACAGTTACTGCTACCGTGTATTCACCAGGTTCAGCACAGTCTGGAATTCTCAAGTAGATTTCCTCTGACGTAATACTATCGTCACAGCTGCTTCCTGTACAGTCTTCTGAATCGAGTTCATCAATGAAGTCTGTTCCACGTACACCCAATGCTGGAATGCTTGCGGTGACTTTGATGTCCTCTTCATCATTTTCTCCACGGTTCTTGATTCGTGCACTAATTAATAATGCTCTACCAGCTCGTACTTCGTCAGCTGGACTTAAAACAACATCTCTAATTTCAACTGAATGTTCTTCAGCATCAATATAGACAGGGTACGTTTGAGTGAAGGTATCAGTCTTCGTTTCAATACGTACTTTCAATGAGTACTGTCCCTGTTCAAATCGAGTAGGAAGTTCAAGTTCCATTCTCTTATCATAAATCGTTCCATTCGTAACGTCGAACGTGTCCGATTCATCATTAATTTTTACTCTATCACTTTTATCGTAACCGGTTAATTCAGCTACAATCACTACGTCCTCAAGATCCGTGTTTGACTGAAACACAACTAGGACATCAAGCTCATCCTCTTTCAACAATTCCTTCTGTGAAGTCGACGCTGTCGATAAATCTACATCGTTAACCTCAATATCTAATTTGGTCAACGTAAACGTGCTACCTTGCGATGTTCCACAGCTGCCGCTACATGCTGCAGACACCATAACTGAGAACAAGAACAACATTGCTATTGCCGATAAACCCATAATACTTTTCTTTAACATTCCTTTCATTTTAGTACCCCCCTATTCATGGCTTACAGTAAGCTGTAAATACCCCTTGGTAAATGATGGTCTTTTGTGGGGCTAGCTTATATTTAAATATTTCTGTAGTTGAGTATACAGAAGTAGTTACTATTTTTAACAACTTCACAGTTATTACTGCAACAACCCTAAATAATTCTGAATTCACGATGCCTCACTCTTCTAATGCCTTTCGTATCTGAAAGTGTGATTCTCAACGTATAGACTCCAGGTCGAGCGTCATCAGGAATCCGGATCGAAGCGCCATTACTCATCGCATCTCCGACGTCAGGACCGCTGAACGGACCAAACTTTCTAGAAATCCCCAACTCATATTCAGTTACTCTAATCGTCGCGTGCTGCGTGTCTCGTCTTCCTAAATTTTCAAAACCTAAGTCAACAAAAATCCTCTCGCCAGGCCGTATATCGCTATGAGCGACCTGATTCGTTCTAATAGTAGTGATATGAAACTTCTTTCGCGGATTGATATCTAAACGTGCTCGCTCCACGGTCAAACTAAACGTCTGGCTCACAATAAAGGTCCCATCCGTAACCTGCACAATCACCACGAATGATCCGAAGTTCCGAGTATCAGCCAAAGTAATTAATCCGGTAACAGGATTGATTCTCATCCCTGAGGGGGCCTGTAATAAAGAAAAGGTTAAGCTATCTGCATCTGCATCAAACGCCTCTACATCGTATCGATACGCCGTACAGCATTCATCGGTTTCCTGCTGCAATAACGTAACCGGAAGCGACGTAATCACAGGTGCTCTATTGACCTGATTAACCGTTACCGTAACGGCAACCGTATTACTAGCTACACTTCCATCGCGAGCCCGATACGTGAAACTATCGACGCCAACAAACCCTGCACTAGGAGTATAGACAAAGTTCGTCCCACTAATGCCGACGCTACCACTTGCAGCGCCCGTGAAAAGTTCTACACTCAACGTATCGCCATCCACATCATTATCATTACCTAACACATTAATCGTAACTGGAGTATTCACCGAAGTGCTTGCACTGTCCGCAGTAGCAACAGGAGCATCATTAACACATGTAAC
>CAZBLF010000019.1:0-21821 GCA_964492935.1 uncultured Methanosarcinales archaeon | reverse complement strand
AGTTATTTAGCGTTTATCACTCTGCTAAAGCAGAGTACGGAATTCTCCTTTAAAGGGGAGAATTTTTGCTATGGCAAAAGCTTATATATGGGTTTGGCTGAGAAAGATATTCACTTAGGAGGTGATTGCTATGCATGGTTGTGAAAAATGTAGTAAAATATGTGGATATCTAGTATTAGCATTAGGTATTTTGTTTTTGCTCCAGGATATGGGCAAATGGGCTTTCTTCGGTATTAGTTGGTACACGGCACTCTTCTTGCTCATTGGAGTAGGTAAGTTGGGTTCTGGAAGTTGTAAGGGCTGCCAGGCTGAAGCTAAGAAGAAATAATTTATTTCTTTTATAAAATCTTAGGCAGAATACCCCCAACTTCAGTTGTGGGATGAATGCCGTCCCCCATCAGCTGGATTCATTTTGGGAGTATGTTATTTTTTTATTTTTTTAGAATTTTACTTTTTTCCTAGCACTTCTAAACTGTTCCTTTTTTATAAGAAAACTCCCTCTCTTCCTTTATGAGTATCCAATCGATTCTTTACAGACATTCAGATACTCCTCACAGAGTAGATTTGAATCCTAAAGTGGCTGAACGATACGACTTGACACAGGAGGGCTTTTTTCCTGAAAGAAAACCTCAGAGATTGGCGACGGTGGCTTTTAGTGAAAACGAATGGTATCTTAAACCAGGAAGCGATACTCCTTTATCTTTTCTTGATTTGGACCCGAGTAATCATTCTGACGTTGCAGTGTTAAAGGATGGTGTCCTTGAACACCACCATACCTATCGTGCGATGGGAATAAATATCGGTGATGGAGAGACAATAGGTAAAAGGCAGCGATTGGAATTGGACTGGATTCGTCCATTGCGAAATTATGTAGTGTCTCCTAAAGAGGATTGGAGTCCCCCTACTGAGTTTGATTCGGGAGACAAGCAAATTGTTGTTGTCAATAATCTAGATTCTTTGCGGAGATTCTATGATCAATCATTCACCATCAAGAAAGTTGAAAACCTTTCTGACCCTGCATTCGAAGAACTATTAAACGATTCTGAACATCAATCATATGATTATGCCCGGTCTGCTGCACAGGGATCAGAATCGTATGTGATTATTAATTTTAAAAGGAAAGTCTTAGAGCAGACATTATCTGTGGAAGAATTAGGCGAACTAATGGGCTTTGAGGAGCCTGCACATGGTTTGGATTAATATCTACTTCTTTATTTTTTTCCTAATACTTTGATTCCGTGCATATAGGGCTGTAGCACTTTAGGAACTTCTATGGTGCCATCTTCATTCTGATAATTTTCGATGATTGCTCTTAGGCATCTTCCTGTGGCTATTGCTGTCGAATTGAGGGTGTGGACGTTTTGCTTTTCGCTTTCTTTTTGGTATTTGATATTTAATCGGGTAGCTTGATAGGCGGTGCAGTTGCTGCAGGAGACTGCCTCTTTGTATTTCTTCTCGCGGGGCATCCAGACTTCGAGGTCGTATTTTTTGGATGCTACGATGCCGATGTCGCCGGTACAGATGTTGACGATTCTGTAGGGTAATTTTAACTTTTGGAAGAGTTGTTCCGCATTATGGATAAGTTCCTCGTGAATTTTCCACGAATCTTCGGGCTTGCAGAAGACGAACTGTTCAATTTTGTTGAATTGGTGGACTCTAAATAATCCACGCTCGTCAATACCGTGGGATCCGATCTCTTTTCTGAAGCATGCGGATAGTCCTGCCAATTTCATCGGTAATTTTGATTCGTCGATGACTTTGTCCATGAGCATTGCTCCGATGGGATGTTCGGAGGTTGCGATTAAGAAGAGCTCTTCGTCCTCTGCTTCGACTTTATACATCATGCTCTTGAAATCTTCTAGGTCTGTTACACCCTCATACGGTTCACGACGCATCATGAAGGGGGGCTGTACTAAAGTGAAGCCTTTCTTGACTAGAAAATCTATTGCGAATTGCTGTAATGCAAGCTCCATAAGAGCTAGATCTCCTAACAGGTAGTAGAATCCCTTTCCGGAGATTTGTGCTGCGGTATCGAAATCGGCTAGGCCGTGCTTTTCGATTAATTCTCCGTGGGGTTGTAATTCGAATTTTTGTGTTTTTATGGTGCCGTTCTTTCTTACTTCTTGGTTCTCTCCATCATCCTTTCCGTACGGGACGGATTCGTGAAGGATGTTTGGCAGTCGTAATTGGTAGTATTTGATCTTCTTTTTTAACTCTTCAACAACGCCTTCCTGTTGTTTAATTTTATCAGGTAGTTCTTTGGCTTCCTGGACCTTTTCTTTGAAGTCTTTGCCTGCCTTTTTAAGATCGCTAATTTCTCTGGTTATTTCGTTTCTGCTATGACGTAGTTTTTGGGTTGCGACTAGAAGTTTTCTGTATTCTTCATCAATTGTGATGATTTCATCTACCCATTTGAGTTTTTCTTTATCTTGGCGCTTTTTGAGATCCTTCTTTATGAGATCTGTGTTTTCGCGAATGAATTTAATGGATAACATGATAGTAGAAGTTTGTTGGGTGTTTATATAATTTACCTGAAAAAATTGAAAATGGGCCTTTTATCTACGCAGTAGATATTCTCGGATTTCTACATTTGGCTTAATCTCTGTGATATCCTGCTTTGAACCGCCTAGACTTCCGGGTCCACGACAGGCAGCTGCTCCCCATGCGCAGACTCCTTTTGTTCCTCCATAGTGCCCATTCCTGAAGAATCCATTAATGTAGCCTGCTAGTGCTACATTTCCTGCTCCCGCGTCGCTTCCGCCATGTTGCTGGGCATACTCGGTTTGATCAGGTGGAACCCCTCTGTATACCAGTTCCTTGCGTATCACGCTAGCTCCCTGTGCATCTAGCGTTGCGATGAGTGTGAAATCCTCTTGCACTATTCGTGCTTTTTTGAGATTGCGAAAGAGTACTTCTGCTCGCTTAGGATCTGATTCCATCTCTGCTGCTCCGTCTCGATAAGCTTGATTTTCTAGTTTTTCGTTCCATTCCCTTCCGTGGATAAGAGACTGTTCAACTAGCCAGAGTTCTGAACTATTGAGATGAGCGTGCATGGCATGATTTAATATTGCTTCGAAACCCACTTTCCCCAGTCTATTCTTGGTGTCGGCGAAGGTGATATGCCGTATTGTCCTTGCAAGTTCTAGTTCCTCTCCTGCAAAATGATTTCTTGTGGTGCCTTGGGGTGCTCCACCATTTACAAAAAACTCATTCTCCATGCTACCCAATCTGCTCTCTAGAAAGGACAATCTTTCGTCGAAGTATTTTTGTTCAAGATCTTGATGCTGATTGAGTGTAATGGAGGCGATTCTTTTTCCACCATAAGCAATGTCCCATTGTAGGCCCTGAGGATGTCCCGTCTCGAATGCATGCACAGGAATTCCTATTTCTTGATAGACTTCGGCTAGTTTAGTTCCTAGTGCATCGCTTCCTATGAATGTGTGGAGCTCTGTTTTGATGTCTTCATATAAGGCAAGTGCCAACGCTGTTCCTGCGGGGTCTCCCCTAAGAAAAAAGTGGTTTGTGCACCAGATAGATCTGCTTGATGTTGCTCGTTTTTCGGAATATTGGTCGATGCAACGATGACATTATGTGCTTGTGAAACTATTCCCGTTTCTCTCTTTACTTTAAAATTTCCGCTGGGCCTGTAGCTTGGTGGGAAATACTCTGAAGTGGGCGTATCCAGGAATAGATGTACTGCTGGATCGAACTGGGCAGTAGCCGTGCTTTCTCCCCCCTTAGATTTCCTTTGAACTCCTTAACTCTTGCCGAAACGTCCTGGATAGGAAGACCTCCTATGATCTGCTCTAGCATCGCATTTGCTTGCCGATTTATTTCATCTGAAGGCATGATGGAAAAGAGTGGTAATCTGTTTAAAAAAGTATTTTAGAAGTTACCTGAATATTCCTGAAAAGAAGAGTTTGATGCGTTGCCAGGCTGATACATTGATTAACGTTATGGTGGCTGTTTTTTTGTTTTGGAATTCGATGCCATCGAAGTCGTGGTAGGTTGCTTTAAGATTGAGTGTATTTTCTCCTGCACTTAGATGTTTGCCTTTGAGGATTAAACTGAATCTTCTATCTTGTTGTAATTGATCTAGGGTCCACTCGTGCTTTAACGGTAGGATTTGGATGAGGACGTCTTGGGGTTTGCTTATCGAGGTTTTTTCTAGGGTGAAGGTGATTTTGAATTCATCTTCGTATCCTACTTCAGCTGGGAGTTCGATGTCTTTGATGGTGATGACGGGTGCATCTAAGACGGTGAGATCTAATTCGGTGCGTTTGAAGATGTGGGCATTTTGAGCGGTGATGACTACTTCCTGGGTGCCGGCAACAGCTGAGGAGAACGTGAAAGATGCGGGTGCAGTCTTTGCAATCGGCACATCTACGGTCTTGCAGAGGGTGTCGAGACAGACGTTGAGCTTGGTGAGAGGGGTATTGCCGTTATTTCTGATGAGGCAGTTGATGTCGACTGGAGAGCGGGTATAGATGCTGGTGGTGGTAGGATTACAATCGATTGCTATTTCTCTCGATAGTGTTTTTTCCTCCTCTTTTGCTGCATCATTAATGATGCGTTGGGCTTGTTGTCTTGTTAATGTTACAAACTCTTCTTGTACCTTGAACTCGGAGGCGTAGGAGGTGTTGCGGGTGGTTGATGCGACCATCGGGAAGGTGTAGATGAAACCGGGTTGGAGGAATTCATCTACTTGGACGAGCCAGTAGAGCTGTTTGCTTTGCCCTGGTTTGAGGAGTATTGCTTGCTTATTGTCTTCCACTAAGGTTATTTCCTCGGATTTTGAAAGGATGATGTCGGTGGCGAGATAGAAGTCTTGCAAATTTTCAACGGTGACTTGGATGACGTTGTAGCTGCCAAATCCCACTCTTGATTTCTCGGGGATGACTTTGATTTCAACGAGGTCTTGCTTTTTTCGAATACGCTCCGTGATTTCTGTGTTGATTTCTAGTGCGGATGTTGCTAATGTTATGTCTCGACCGAGCCATTGGTATTGTGTTGACGGTTTAATGGCGTCAACCGCTTCCTTGAGTTTGATGTGTAACTCGTCGAGATATCCATACTCGCCATAGGTTACATCGAAGGGTATCCAACCGTGTCCGGGGAAATAGACTTCGGCCCAGCCGTGGGCGCCAAAGCCGTCTTCGGTGGGGACGCTATCGGTGTAGGCGACGCCGGAAATGAATTTTGCTGGGATTCCTAGAGCACGATTCATGGCGATGAAGAGGTTGGTTAATTCGTCACAGACTCCTCTTTTGTTTTCCAGTACCCAGGATGCTTTTTGGGAGACGCTCTCGGTTAGGGTAGAGAGATCGTACTCAATGTTCTCTTTCGACCATTTTGCTAGGGTAAAGACGACTTCATACAAGTCATCCTTGCCTGAAGCTAGCTGATTTGCTAATGCAACGATATCTGGATTGGTTGCATCGATGGTTTCGGAGGAGTCTAGGTAGATTTTTGCTGAATTTGGAATATTTTGCAGGGGAAAGGGAATTTTCTTGGTGACTTTGATGATTTCGGGTTTGGTTACAACGGTTGCTTGGATGCCGAAATCTAATGCTGCTTTATTGGGTTTCTTCCAGTTGAAGTTGACGATTGAATGTGTGATGGGTGCATTGGGAGTTATGGTGAATTTCGTGACTTGTTGTTGGAAATTGGATTGTGGAAAGAAGGAAAGGTTGATGATGGCATAATCAAGATCGTCTACACGGGCTTGCGACTTTACTCTAGCGGATCCGGTGATGCTTATTTCGCTAGTGACTTGCTCATGTTGAAAGAGGGAGTCTGCAAGTGTAATGGGTATGGTAAGAAGTAAAAAAAGAAGTAAAAGGCGTTTCATCGCCCCTATTTTCTTTCTCCCTGATCACGCGATACCTGTGGTAGTGGTATGGGTGAGGGTAGATTTACCTTTTGTGATAGGATTAAGGCTTCAATATTACATTTGTTGAGGATGGTGTTGAGAATCTTTGACATGACCTCTTTTTCGACCTTCTTTGACTTTTTCCATTCGCCAAGGATGCTTTTGGTTTCCTTATCATCAGCGATATAGACGATGTCTCCCAGCAGGCTGATATGTCCTAGGCCTGTTTCGTAGTTTGAGACGAATTCGAAGACGAATTTGATTGCTTTTTGCTTTCCGGTTCCTAGATCAAGCGGTTGTTCAACAACGTCCTTAATAGAGACGTTGTTTTTAATGTTAATTTTACCTGTTACTCCTTCTTTCTTTTCTACATCAATTTTTGTGAAGTTAAATCCAATTACAGTCATTTTATACCCCTCCGGCAAATTTGTTATTGATTAGAGGAGCTGGATTGTTTATAAAGTTTATGAAAAGCTGGGTGTTCTGAGTAGAAGTCTATATTAAGGTGGGGTTGTTTACTTACTCTATGTCTCGCTTTAAGCTGGTGTGTTTTGATGTGGATGGTACGTTAATAGATTCTGTGACTGATGATTTTGAATATTCGTGGGAATTGCTGCATGATCACTTTGCAACGGATAAAGATGTTCGTGAACAGGTGAGGAAGAAGTTCTTTTCTGGTGCTATTTCTTATCAGGAATGGGCAGATCATGATATTGGGATGTGGGTTACTAAAGGTGTAAAGCGCTCTGACTTTGAAGCTGCGTGTAAAAAGTTGAAATTGATGGCGGGTGCTCGGGAAACATTACTTGAATTGAAAAAAGCTGGTTTTAAGCTTGCTATTATTTCTGGTTCGGTGGATATGTTGCTTGCTACACTGATGCCTGATTATCTCGAGATCTTTGATGATGTGTTTTTTTCTCACTTGAAATTTGATGGTGATACGTTGACGGGTGCAAAAGTGACTCAATTTGATATGATTAAGAAGGCGGATGCTTTACGAAAGATTGCTTCACGTGAAGGGTTTGAATTGTCTGAATGCGTTCATATTGGGGACCATCATAATGATGTGGAGATTGCTAAGATTGCAGGGATGGGAATTGCCTTTAATTGTAAGGATGCTGAGTTAAGAAGAGTTGCGGATGTTGAGATTGTTAAGAAGGATTTGCGAGAAGTTCTAGGACATATTCTTTAGTTCTTTGATTAGTCGTGGCATTGCTCTTACAATATTATCTACTATCGTAATAGTTGCTTTCTTTGCGGTTCTGGATTGTTTGTTTAGGTCGATTGTAATTACTTTCTTCTTCATTTTGATTAGGGCTTCGCATCGGTCTCCGTCTTCTAGCGGTACAAAAATGACGTCTGCTTTTTGTTGACCTTCTTTGTTGCAGTGCTTTCTGTTGGATTCGATGAATTTGATTTTGCCTGAATTGGGTAGAAGGACTTCTTTTGCGCCGTGCTTTTTTAGATGTTTGGCGATTGCTTTTTCTCTCTTTTTAGAGGAATGGAAGATGTTTACTTCTAATTTGGCTGGGATGGCTTTGGAGAGTTGCACTAGTTCTTTTGGTACTAGGGCTGCTGCGTTACCATTGACGCTGATTACGGGGTGTTTTGCTTTTTTTAGTAGAAGTGCTGCTTTCTTGATTTGTTGTTTGGCTTGGGTTGTGGTTTTCTCTCCAATCATGTAATCGAAGGCTTCGCCTCGTCCATGGGCTAGTAAGCCGTGTTCGGAGGTGATGCCTGCTTTTACTCCTGCGACTATCTGATCGCGGATTTTCAAAGAGAGATAGCGTGGATGAGATTTGGGTACCATATTAGTCTCCGATGTAGGTTTGGGTGATGGATGTGGTGAAATCCTCTGTAATGAAGCCTAGGAAGTTGCTTCTTTCTATAATAGCGTTTCCAGTAATTGCGTTGCTGATGGGGTCGAAACCGGATTGGATGACTTTTTCTCCATCAAAGAAGATGGCTTGGCCGCGGTCTTGGTGGTAGGTGTACTGGACGGTATGATACTCTCCATCCATGAACTTGAGTGGTCCGGACTTCATTTTAGGGAGACCGCCTTCGATGATAGAATCGTAGACGTTGTAACGTAAAGTCATGGTGGGATGGACTGTGGATTCAAAAAAGACTATGTAATGCGGGATTTTCTGGTAGCTCTTGGCAAGTTGATGTACATCGAGCTTTAATCTGATTTCGAAGGTGCCTTCTTTGGTGTTGGGAAAGTCTCCTTTGACATCTAACATGATCTTTCCATCGTTGTCGAGCTGCTTCTCGTCTTCATTGAGGATACTTAATGCTAGCTGGGTGTTTTCATGTAATTCTGGTTCTACTGGAATGTAGTCTTTTCCGGAGAAGGCTGCTAGAATGAAGAGGAATGCTAGGGTGATCCAGATTGTTTTGTGTCTCGCTGTTTGGTGCTTTTTGGAATGTTTCTTTTTTGGCATATCTTGCTAGAAGTTCTTGGCTTTAATAACTTTACGTTAGGAGGATTGTAGAGGCACGGTCGTAACAACACTGGGGCACGGCAGGATTATGAGTTCTTTGAACTCATCCGCCTCGATGGGCGTCAGTGTTGTTGCTTACGTTAGAAGAGTAGCACCTTGCTTGGCTATCTGAATAGGTGTGGAGCCGGGAAAGGGTTTTGTGGCGATGATGCTGCGACCAATCATATTCATGGTTGCTGATCCTTGTTGTGCTTCTACTTGTTGGATGAGTTGGATGAGTTCTGGATCTTCTAGCAATCCCGTGTCTTTTGCGAATTCTTTTCCTAGACGGAAGAGTTGTTCTATGGAGGCGTTGGTGATAGATTTGAGTGCTTTGCTGCAGGCGAGGTTGATCCTTGTCTTCATTTCGGGATTGGTGATGACTTCCTTTGTGTTAATTTCTCCTAGTGTCTTGTAGTAGAGAATTTTATGTTCTACGGCTAGCTCGCGGGCTTCTAGGGGTTCTGAACGAGTGGTGCGTGCTAGCATGCCTCCTAGATATTCTGCGGTGATGCTGCCTAATCCGGTGTTGTGCATGACTTCTGATTGATGTGCTATCAGTGCGAGTTGTTTCTTTGTTTTGTTGGTGTTGCAGACTTGGTTGGCTGCTAGAAGTGCTGCTAATGTACAGGAAGCACTCATGCTGTAGCCGTGTCCGATGGGTAATTCTGTTTTGATTTCAATTTTTAGGGATTTGTCGGTTAATAATTGAATTGCTTTCTCTACGGTGGGAAATGTTGCTTCTTGATTGTTGATGATGAGTTGTTTTTGATCTGCTTCTTGTACGGTTGCGAATGCGCCTTTGGTTGTTGCAAAACTTACTCCGAGTGAACCTGACTTTAGAGGATTTTCATGTTTGTAGATTCCGAAGAAGAGGGTGATGTTGCCGGGAGAGAAGGCTCGTGCGATCATTTGGTTTGTATCTTTATGCTGCATAAAAAGGTTTTGTTGTACGGTAGGAATCTTTATAAACATATTTCCTTCTCTTTCCCATGCGGGCCCGTAGCTTAGCCTGGTGGAGCGATGGTCTTATATGACGTCGTTCTAAGTGTACCATTGGTGGAGGGTTCAAATCCCTTCGGGCCCATTTTTTTTGGTAGCGAAGGTTTGGAAATATTTCATTTCCATTATCTTCGGGCCCATTTTTTATTTTTTATTGGAAATTTCGCAAAAATTTCCAATTCCTCAGACCGATAACTACTGGTCTGAGTTATCCTAGAAATCCTCTTATGTTTGCAGCATTGAGTGCGGGTTCTACAATTCCTTGTCCCCGCTTTTCGTTGATGGCTTTGATGATCTGATTGCTGGACTTTTGATGTTCCTCGTTAACTTCCACATCACCGAAGAGGTCGTACAGTTTCTTTGGTAAGGCTGCGGGTACGAACGGGCTTTCTGGGTTGAGAAAGTGCATTGCTTGCTTGACGTCGGATTCGAGATGGATATGACTCTTTTTGATGAGGTCTATATCGTTAGCTTCTAGAGCATCTATTCCCAGTAGTTCTGGCGGTATTCCTAGTGAGTAGAGTGCTGCGGTGAACTTAATGGCGCGAGGTAATTGTACTCCGTCGACATCTCTTGAATATCCAAATAATCCTATGTGGAGCTTTCTCTTTCTTCTGCTAGGGATATATTGTGCCACTTCGTTGATGTGAGGTGCTAGCTGGATAACTTGGGTGCGGAATGCTGTTGAATAGGGTTCAAGCACTTTCAAAGTGGCTTCTTCTTCGATTTCTTGTGGTGCTTGGCGCTGCCTGTTTCTTAAATCTCGTATCGCTTTTCTTACTTCCAACGGCGAGTTATCGTATTTGAAAGAGGATTGTAAGGTGAAGGTGTGGGCGCTGGGATATTCCTCGCTTACCTGCATATGGGTGGTGGGTCGTAAATTTCCACGCATGGGAGCGGAGCCTGCGCCGATGATGGGATAGATCGGAATCTTGAGATCTTTTTCTAATTCTGCAAAACCTATTAAGGCGATCTTGTTGAGGATGACGGCGGTGATATTGCCATAATTCATCGCAGGATCAGAACGCGCTAGAAATGTTCTTTGGTATTCTGGGTTTTTATCCTTGAGATATTCCTTTGTTATGTCTGCAGCACCAATCATATGTTCATAGCTTTCGAATAAGGGAATGACGTTTATGGTTTTAGGTTGAAAGTTTCCTATCCATTTCCCTATCGTTGTGTCTGCTAGTTTTGCCTGCTCTTTTCCTGCAACAAAGTCTTTGTAATAGTGATAGATGCGATTGATTTCTTGAGTGCTTGAGGTCATGGGAAGAATGACTTCGAAAATAGGGGAATTATCATTCTTGTAAAAGAGTTTTGCTGAGTCGTGTGATCGGGGAATGCCTTCAAGTGTTTCTAGTAACACTTTTGCTTCTGCTTGCTCAACGGTGGGATTGGGAACTCGGAAGGTTAAGTTGAGATCTTTTCCTAGTTCATTCTCTTTGAAGTAGTTGCTGTATTTTGTTAATAATTTCTTTACAACGTAGGTGTCGGTTTCTTTTCCTTCGCAATCCCACATTTGTTCGTCACAGCCGAGATGTGAGAATGCGTAGAATGCTTCTTTAATCTCGTCTTCGCCTGCTAACTCTGGTTGTGCTGCGAAGAAGGGAGAATTCACATTATCTGGATGTTGTGTGGACATGCATTTTGGGATTGGCATGTTTGTTGGATTTCGATGTAAGTTTATAAAAATATTGCTTCTTTAGTTCTGTATTCAGGAAAACTATTTAAACAGATTCAGAAATCTGATTATTGTTGAATTTTATCTATGCCCCCATGGTGTAGTCGCGGCGACTGAGAAGCCGGTCGACAGCTTAGTGCGTTTCGCGGTGCTCAAGCCCACGTAACATTTTTAAATAACTGACAATCACAATCATCAATGCCCCCATGGTGTAGTCCGGTCAATCATACGGCCCTTTCGAGGCCGCGACGTGGGTTCGAATCCCGCTGGGGGCATTTTTCTTTTTCAAAGGGATATCTTTATATGTCGTATCTGGGTTCTCCTCATTGATTATTATGCCGATTGGATCGAAGATTAATGTTGAACAGAAAGACGTCTTGTTGAAGAAAGTTATAGAGCGGGCTAAAAAATTGTTTACCAGCGATGAGAAAGAGCTCTGTGTAGTGGTGCAACAAAAGCCAGTCGTTAACCTTTTGCCGCATTCTATTATCGTTACTAATAGGAGAATTATCAGACATTTGCCTGGAATTTTGCGAGTCAAATTTGAAGATTACTTGTGGAAAGATTTAATCGATGTACATCTGAGCGAGCGATTGCTTGGAGGTAGATTAAAATTTAGATTTGGGAATGGGAGCTTTGTTATCGATAAGTTGCCTAAGGATCAATCTAAAAGAGTCTATGCTATTGCTCAGGAACGGGAAGAGGAATGGGTTGAAAGGAAGAGGATGCGAATGATCGAGGAGTCACGCGCTAAATCGGGAGCTACCTTTCTTCATGTGGGAAAAGATGGTCAGAAGGTTGATGTGAAGTCTAAGCTGGTGGAACTGAAAACATTATTGGATGAATCTTTGATTACTCAGGATGAGTATGATAGTAAGAAAGCAGAACTGTTGAAACGGATTTAGTTTATTATTGAATTTCTACTGGTGCTATTTTAACTACCGTTTAGGAGTTAAATATGCGACCTTTTATAAATAAACACGCTCTCCTATACCTTGAAGGTTGGCCTCATTTTGTCTGATCGATTCAAACTGAGAGATATGAATATGAACAACGAAGATGTACCTGATGCGGATGATCGCTTGCAAGGTAATGATAATTCTGATCTCGAGCACGAGGTCAGTCAGTTCTTTGATTCTCCTCCGGAATATTCCAAGTGGCATGAAGATGAAGAGCCATCACTAAGGAATACAAGAGAACAGAACATACAATATGGGGCCTGGATGGTTCATGCTGAGGCGTTTTTGTTTAATCTCTATATAGGGCATGCGAAGGCGATTGGCAATCCACTAGATCCTGATCTCGAGCAAACAGTAATTAAGATGAACGTAGGCCTGGGTATGGCAGTAGCAGGAATCACCCATATCGGTACGCCCGCCAAAGAAGGAGAACACATTCCCTTCAAAAAATTGAAAGAACTCCCTCTCGCTCTTGTTAAGGGTGGTTCTTTGACGCTCGGCGTTCAATATGCTGGACAACTTACCGGTTATATTATTGGAAAATTGTGAATTATGTTTTTAACCGTCTCTATATCCTATTTACGTCTTCTAAGAATACTCTGATGCGATCACGTATATGAGTTAGCTTTTGCGATAGGTGTGGGTTCATGCTTGCTCTTTGGATTTGTTGGATTCTATCTGTGATTTGATTGTAGAATCTGATTAAGTTTCCTTCGGAGATGGAGGTGATGTCGAGGATGTCGAAAAATGATCCATCGTTCTGGCAGGGCTCTATTAGAGAGGTTGCTTCGTAGACGTATCTAAATCGGTTATCTTTTCTTGTGAGGGGGATGTCATCTACTAGATGTCTTACTTCTCTGGTTTTTGCATTCTTTCTCGGTTTGAAGAATCGGTCTTTCTCGCGCGGTTCATAGGAAAGTACTGCTAATATAATTAAGATTGCATGTTCGTCTAGATCATTAGTTCTATCGGTGGCGAAGATTTCGGTTGTTAAGATTTCGTCTGAGTAGATCTTTGAGGCGAAGATGCCTTTTTCGGTTAATTGGCGATTTTGGACATAGTTTAGTTTTTCAAGTTGTTTTATTTTGTTCTCGAATCTCGTTTTCATGTCTAATTTTCTCTTTTTTATCTCCATTTGGTAGGCTAGGAAACTTTGCTTGAGGATGATCTCGATTTCCTCTTGAGAATGCAATTTGAGCATGTTTAATACGGTGTTTATGGTTAATTTGAATTGGGATTTGATGGGTTCGATGTCTTTTGACGTTACCTTCTTGATTTTTTCATAGTCGAATTCGTTTCTTACGATTTGAGTGATGACTAAGCCATGGGTATCGATTCCTCGTCTTCCTGCTCGTCCGGCCATTTGGAAGTATTCCTTGGTGTTGAGATATCTGAGTGAGATGCCGTCGTATTTCTTTAACGAGTCAAAACATACTGTTCTTGCTGGCATGTTGATGCCCACGGCAAAGGTTTCGGTGGCATAGAGTACTTTGATTAATCCTCGTGCAAACAGTTCTTCTACGATTTCCTTTAAGACAGGGAGTAAACCGGCGTGATGGAATCCTATGTGTCTGGATAATGTTTCTCTCAATATTTTAGTTGTTTTTAGTCTGCAGATTTCATCAGGTGCCTCTTGTAGTTTCTTTCTGACGAAATTTGAGATTTCTATTGAGCTGGTGAACATTCCAGTCTCTGCTAGTTCTTTGGCCTTCTTTTCACATCGGTCGCGAGAGAAGCAGAAGAAGAGCGCTGGTAATTCGTTGCCGAGTTCTTTGATGAGTTTAGTATGATCTGGAAATTGGGGTCGTTGTCTCTTATTGCGTTTGCCTCTTACGGCATGATGATAATTCGGAATATTGGCGACGTCGTGAATTTCTTGTAGATCTGCGATTCCTAGCTCGATGTCGTAGAATTTGTGGGTTAACGGCACTATTCTTTTGTGATGGGTGATGGTGGTGACTTCGTGGCCCTTTATCTTTTCAATCCAGTCTGAGAATTCCTTTGCGTTGGGGATTGTGGCGGAGAGGCAGAGAAATCTCACTTTTTCGGGGCTGAAGATGACTGATTCCTCCCAGATGTGTCCTCTTTCTATATCATTGATATAATGCACTTCATCGAAGACGACTGCGAAAATCTTTTCTATTCTTTCGTCCTTGGCGATAGCCATATTACGATAGATTTCGGTGGTCATGATGACGATGGGTGCATCGGGATTTTCGACTATGTCGCCGGTCATCAATCCTACATTGGTTTCTCCATAGAGATTGATGAATTCCTTGTATTTCTGGTTGGAGAGTGCTTTGATAGGTGCGGTGTAGATGACTTGCTGCTTTTGCTTAATCTTGAGATCGATGAGGTAATTTGCTATTAATGTTTTTCCGGATCCAGTGGGTGCTGAGACTACTACCGATTTGCCTTGTTCGATTGCATTTATGGCATCTTCCTGAAACTTGTCTAATGTTAACCCTAGATATTCCATAAGAAAACCTAACTGTGTATATTATTTAAATGCATCCTTTATTGTTCCTAGTTTACAAATCTATATCATCTAGGAGGCTTCCAAATAACTTTTGGGTTGCTTCGCCTTTATTTGAGAATCCCCTGATATCTGGATGGTAATCCCACTGGAACGTCTCTTTTAGAAAACTTCTTAGTTGTCTTGCTTCTTCGACTAGGAAGTCGTACGTATAGGTTTCAGCGAATGGATCATCTATCGCTTGACTTCTCACCGCTCCCGTCTGCCAATGTAATTCTAGATACCTTGTTAGCGTTCCCTTCCGGATCTGCTCCAAGTAGTGGAGTTCAACCATTTCATGTTCTGCAATTGAATCTATATTATCTTCACGTTCCAGGCGCTTTACTATGTAATCCATGGTCTTGAAGTTAGGAGTATCATTATAAAGCTAGGCGTTTGGGATGAAACCATCCCAAAGCCAGCGAGAATGAGACATTCTCTTGGTTTTGTTACCAAAGCTTTTTAAACGAGTTGCGTTTTCTGAGTTTACATTCAAGTTAATGAGGTTTTAAAGGACTAGGTTCCTGAAGATAACAACACATGAAAAGAAGTTCACGAAGATGGAAGAAAAAGCGCCAGATGCGTTGGAAATGGCAGCGAAAGCGCATGAGAAAGGAAAAGCGTAAGAGGAATATAGCTAAAAGATGACTGAACATCCTGAATGTACTACTAAGCACGAACGCATTACTAATGCTAGAGGCAGCGTTAAGTTTCCCTGCCCTGGATGTAATTTTCAAATTGTACGAAGTTCTCACGCACGCAAGTTGGGTGCACAATATACCTGCCCGGAATGCGGTTTTCTAGGACCAAACTAAGATGGGATTGGTTATTGTAACGTTAAAGATTATGCCTGAATCTCCTGATGTAGATTTGGATTCTGTTCAAGGCAGCGTTAAAGAAAAGGTTACTGCATTTGCTGGTGAAACTAAGATGGAAATCGAGGTTGAACCGATTGCTTTTGGTTTGAAGGCTTTGAATATTACGTTTGCGTATGATGAGGACAAAGGAAGTCCTGACGAAGTTGAAGCTAGCTTAAAAGAAATTGAAGGCGTTCAGTCATGCGAATGTACTGGCGTTCGTAGAGCTTTAGGGTAAGTTACAAAAATTGAAAATTTTCTTTCAAAACCTTTAAATATTGTGTATTCTTGATATTTTGTATGTGGGTAGCACGTTTAACGTTACGTTATGATCTTTCTGTTATGGGTAAGCGGTGTGAGCGGTACAAGGTTACTTCGTTGGGTATGACGTTGCCGTTCTCTGTTTCTTCTGAAACGGCACGGTATTCGTATTATGAGACGTTGACGGGTGAGGATCAGCCTTTGAAATTATTGGTTGAGGATTTGAAGAATGATTCTACGTTGAAGGATATTGAGGTAGATGGCAATGTTGTTTTTTTCTCTCAGGAGCTTTCTCTTCTGGAAAAGCATCCTCGCTCGATGGTGCCTGAAGGTATTTTCTTTTTTTCTCCTGTTAAAACGGATAAAGACGGAGTTGAACATTGGGAGTTGGCTTCAAGTTCTGAATCGTTGTTGAGGGGTTTTGTGGTGATGATGCAGAAGGAACATTTGAATATTAAAGTCTTGAACATTGCTTCGCAGCCGTTGCAGCAGGAATATGGGCAAGTGATGCCTTCTTTGACTTCTGCTCAGCAGGATGCAGTTACTCTTGCTGCTAAGCGTGGCTATTACAATTATCCTCGCAAGGTGGATTTGCAGATGCTGTCTGGGGAGGCAGGTAAATCGTTATCTACGTTCCGTGAACATTTGCGGAAGGGCGAGAAGAAGCTCTTTGAGGAGATGTTTGGTAAACCTGAGCAAATTCTGAAGCGTTAAGTGATGTAGAGATTGAAGGTGTTGATTCCGCACATGATGGCCATGGGTTTTGTCGCTACATTCACATCATGTGGTGAGAAGAAGCATCTGCCGGATGGATGGGAGTGTAAATCTATGACTGTTTCTTTGGTGCAGGGTTTCGCGATTACGCTTTTGAAGTCTTGATGGAGGATTTCTGGGAAGTGGATGCTGGTGACATAGTAAGTGTTACTTCTTTGTCTTCCTTGGAGGCAGGCTTTGATTTCGTTTCCTTCGCTTGTTTTGTATGCATTTTGCAATAGTTCTAATGTGTTATTCTCGAAATAGACGGAGGCTACGCTGTGTTGTAATTGATTGTTTTGTATTGTTGCGGATGCGCCTCTTGCTGCAATAAATTCAATGATGTAGGTGCTGGGGATGAAATAGATGAGGACTAGGTAGAGTAGAGTTATGCCTAGGAAGAGTAGGAATGCTTTCTTTAGCCATTCCGGAATTTTGATGGGTTCTGGGAGTTGGTCAAGTTCTCGGATTTCGTCTGCTAGATCTCTTTCCATGGCAGCAATGAGTGTTGGGAATATTTAAGGGTTTAGGATTCTCGAGTCACACTTTAGTTTCCAGTTTTGGCCCAATTATTCTTTTTTCTACTTTGGAAATAATTTCTTTCTTGGATGCTGCATATTCCCCCCAGAACTCGAATTTTCTTACGATATAGTTTTTGTAGATATATACTATAGTAGTGGTTAATGTCATACTTACCACTGCAAGTGGGAAAATTCCATATTTCAGTTTCTTTGCCCTCATAACACGCTTCCATTTCCCCATAAATTCTTGAATTTTTTCCTCACAACGTTCTTCGTAAGTATCTACTATGATGGCCAGACCGCCAGTAACCTCTCTGTAGATAGAGTCAAGTTTTTCCAAGTCATCATTATAATTATATTTGAATATAAGGTATCTTCTCTTCGGTTGATCTAAAAGACGCTGACCTATTTTTCTTTCTTTTTTTATGTTGCTTCCGTACTTATTAAAGTGGAAAACCAGATAATCGAGAATTTCAAGAAGTACAATTAGAAGACCCTGGATCTCTCCTTTTTCACTTCCTGCTTCACGGGCTAAGAGTCTTTTGATCTCCTCCTCAGATGACTTCAAGTTCGTCACATATCCTCCCAGTCTTTTGTTAAATCTTTTCTCCCTGTCAAGAACTTCTATAAATTTTTGGAGATTACTCTTTAGAGCATCACTACCATACTCTCCTTCCTTAAAGCGTTTCGATAACATCAATTTGACTCGATGAAATTGGAGCATCTTATCCAAAACTGAGGGTATTTTGCTTTTTATCCTATCAAGCTTTTTTTGATCGATCCTCATTCGATTATAGAATCCCATACTAGCAACTTGATCAGATTACTATATAATATTATTGATTGAACCTTGAAACGTTCGAAAGAAAGTGAATGCGGCAGCTGTGAAACTAGCCTTTACGAAATGTCGGGATGCAGAGCATCCTGATCACGCTCAGAGTTGTTTCACAACTCCGACGGGCTAGGACCCAAAGAGGAAAAGATGGAAAGAAAAGTGAATGCGGCAGCTGAGAATTGAACTCAGGTCACAACGTTGGCAACGTCGTATCTTAACCACTGGACAACTGCCGCAAAATGGGCCCAACCGGAATCGAACCGGTGACATTCGCCTTGTAAGGGCGACGTTATAGCCGCTAAACCATGGGCCCAATAGCTTCAAAGAATCGGCTCGCGGTATAAAAAGGTTATGGAAGCTTATAGGGGAAGGTTTTTATATTTTGAAATTAAGCATTTAGGTATGGATGCGGTATTGAACTTGGACTCTAGTAAGCCTGCACATGATCATATTTATGAGATGTTGCTGCAGAAGGATGAGATTACTTGGCAGTCTGTGTTGAAGGAGTTGGTGAAGAGTGAGGAGATGGATCCTTGGGATGTTGATGTGTCTACGATTACTCGGCGGTATATTGAGACCGTAAAAACCTTGAAGGAGCATGATTTGAAGATTTCTGGAAAGATGCTGCTTGCGGCCGCCATTCTGTTGAAGATTAAATCAAATCGTTTGGTGGGAGAGGATATTGAATATTTGGATAGACTGATATCTCAACAGGATGAGGAGGATGATTTGCTGGACTTGGAAGATGATATTGGTCCGAGAGCTGCTGAACACATTCCTAAGGATTTGATACCGAAAACGCCGCAACCACGAAAGCGCAAGGTGTCTATCCATGATTTGATGCAGGCATTGGAGAAGGCTCTTGAGGTGAAGAGAAGAAGGGTGCTGCAGAGTGAGCCGCCTACGCATGTGTTGATACCTTCTCGGAAAAAGGATATTTCGGCAATCATTAAGGACGTGTATGGTACGGTAAAGAAATTCTTTTGGGATACTCCTAAAAATAAGTTGATGTTCTCTGAGTTGCTGCCGGAGAATGCGGATAAAGAGGGGAAAATCGATACGTTCATGCCTTTATTGCATTTAGCTACTGCGCAGCGCGTTGACTTGCACCAGGAACAGCATTTTGGCGATTTTGTGGTGAGTTTACGAGAGGGAGAGCCGCAGACGGATATTGTTGTGGAAGAAGAAGTTGCTGAAGAAGAAAAGGAAGATAGTAAGTAATCTTTATTCTCCAAAAAGCCAGCGAGAATTAGAAATTCTCTCACGTTTGGTATGCCTCATACCAAACCAGCGAAAACCAACAGACTGTTTATTCGGGTTTTCTGGGTTTCTTCACTGTCGTTCAGAAACCTTTTTAAAAGTGTTATCGTTCGGGTTTCTTAGATACTTATGGCTAAAGAGATGGTTTTGATTGCGGGAAGTGCGAACCAGGAGCTTGCTGAGGATATTGCAGGTAAGCTGAAGATAGCATTGCATCCGATTGAGGTTAAGCAGTTTGCCGATGGTGAGATGTATGTTCGGATTGGAAAGAGTGTTCGCGGGATGCGTGTTTTTGTTATTCAGCCTACTTCACCACCTACCAACGATACGTTGATGGAATTATTGTTGATTATTGATGCTTTGAAGAGAAGTTCTGCAAAGGAGATTAATGTTGTTGTGCCTTACTTTGGTTATTCGCGCCAGGATCGAAAGACGCTTCCTCGAGAGCCTATTTCTGCGCGTGTTGTTGCAAACATGATTGAGGGTGCTGGAGCGCATCGATTGATTACATTTGATCTTCACGCAGACCAGATTCAGGGATTCTTTGATATTCCTGTTGATAATTTAGAAACTACTTTGTTATTTGCTGATTATTTGTTAGGTAAGGGTAAAAAGGACATTGTTGTTGTTGCTCCGGATGTGGGTGGCGCTAAAAGAGCTCGAAGATTGGCTCGAGAATTGGATGCTCCTATTGCTATCATTGACAAGCGAAGGACCGGACATGGTCAGGCTGAGGCTTTGAACATTATTGGAGAGGTCAAGGGTAAATTTGCTATTCTGGTGGATGACATTATTGATACTGCTGGTACGATTTCGAATGCGGCTAAGGCGGTTAAGGAGGCTGGCGCGGTTGAGGCCTGTATTATTGCGACGCACGCTTTGTTTTCGGCGGATGCGGTATCGAAATTAGATCAGGACTTTATTTCGATGGTCGGGGTAACAAATAGTATTGCTATTCCGAAGGATAAGCGGTTTGCGAAGCTTGAAGTGATCTCGCTTGCTGAGATTTTGGCAGGCTCACTGAAGAAAATTTATGAAGGAACCTCTATGGGTGACTTTTTTGATGAAATGAAAGCGAGGATAACTACAAAAAAATGAGCAAAGAACAAGAGATGCAGGAACGAATGCAGGAAATGCAGCAGATGCAGCAGCACTTAGAACAATTACAGGAACAGCGCCAGATGGTGGAGCAGCAGCTTGAAGATTTGGCTATGTCGTCTAACGGTTTAGAGGAATTTGAGAAATTAAGTAAGGGAGACGAGGTGTTGTTTCCGGTATCTAATGGTATTTTTGCTAAAGCAACGTTACAGAACCCTCAGAAATTGCTGGTGAATATTGGGGCGCAGGCGATTGTTGATAAAACTCCGGAACAGGCTAAGAAAATACTGCAGGATCAGCTTACTGAATTGCAGGAACTGCATCAGAAGATTGTGGGACGATTGCAGGCGTTTATGGTGCAGGCTCAGGCTCTTGATCAGCAGCTGCAGGGTATGGCTAAATAGGTGCCTCATGTTTGGATTTCTTAAGAAAAAAATAAAGGAAGGCATTTCTAAGTTAACGGGTAAGATTGAGGAAGAGCCTGTTGAGGAGAAGGTTTCTGAAGTAGAGGAAGTTGTTGAACCTGTAGTTGAGCCGGTTGAAGAGGCTCCGGTTGTAGAAGAGAAGGTTGAAGAGAAAACTCCTGAGGTTGAGGAAAAGGTTGAAGTTATTACACCTGGTCCTGTTGAACGGGAGCAGACTGAAGTTGTTAAGCCTTCGGTGATTGGCGAGGGTGTTACTGAGGATGATGTTGATGAGCTTCTGGTTGAGGAGAAGGTTGAAGAGGCTCCGAAAGAAGAAGTTGTTGATGAGCCGGTTGTTGAAGACAAGGTTGAGGAAGTTATCCCTGAACCGGTTGTAGAGGAGGTTGTTGAGGAAACTCCCGTTGAAGAAAAGGTTGAAGAACCCGTTGAGGAGAAAAAGGGGTTTTTCAAGAAGCTTACTGCAGGATTGGCAAAGAAGGTTACTACTACTACGATTTCACAGGATAAATTTGAAGACTTATTTCAGGAATTAGAGATGAGTATGCTGGAAAATAATGTTGCGGTTGAAGTTATTGATAAAATTAAAGAGGATTTATCGAAAGTGTTGGTTGAGCAGCCGCTAAAAAGGACGAAGATTGAGGAGACGATTCGAGAGACGTTGAAAACTTCGATATCGGACGTGTTATCTGTGGATTCTATTGATTTGCTGGCTAAGATTTCTGAAAAGAAGCCGTATGTCATTTGTTTTGTTGGGATTAATGGTTCTGGAAAGACGACTTCGATTGCAAAGGTTGCGCATATGCTGAAGGAACAGGGTAAGAATGTGGTTTTGGCTGCTGGCGATACGTTTCGAGCTGCTAGTATTCACCAGCTGCAGGAGCATGCGGATAAGATAGATGTTAAATTGATTAAACATGATTATGGAAGCGATCCGGCTGCGGTTGCATTTGATGCGATTAAACATGCGAAAGCGAAGGATGCGGATGTTGTTTTGATTGATACTGCAGGTAGGATGCAGAATAATGATAATTTGATGGCAGAACTTAAGAAAATTATTCGGGTTGCCACACCGGACTTGAAGATTTACGTTGGAGAGGCGATTGCTGGAAATGATTGTGTTGAACAGGTGCAGCAGTTTAACTCGGCTGTAGGTATTGATGGTATTATCTTGACGAAAGCGGATGTTGATGAAAAGGGCGGGGCCATGATTTCGGCTTCATATGTTTCGGGCAAACCTATTCTGTATTTGGGTGTTGGACAGGAGTATTCCCAATTAGAGGCGTTTGATAGTGAGAAGGT
>CAZBLF010000018.1:16269-22430 GCA_964492935.1 uncultured Methanosarcinales archaeon | reverse complement strand
ACAATCATAAACGCTAAAGACTTCTCATGCTGCTGCCATCCACCAGCAAAGAAATTCTCAATAGTATTCAATGCACCGGAAAACGCCTCCGAAACAGTAGCAGCCTGTACCGAGGTAACAAGTACAGCAGCTACCAACACCAGCACAATCAAGCGCGTGTTCCTATTCATCTCCTAACCTCGGAAATAGCTTTCAAAATAATTCCCTCTCCCATCAACACATTACCCTCTTCCAAAACCTTCAAAACACCAGAAGCATCATCTCTTAAGGCACCAACAAACTCATCAGCCGATAAACAAACAACAACCGCATTCGGCTTCTGCTCATGAACAATATTTTTCACCTGCTCCGACTCAGAACTGATTACAACAACCGTCTTTCCGTTATACAATGCAGCTTCAGCATAATCCTCTAGCCCAGAAACAGCATCTAAAGCAACACCAGACAACAAAGTCATCGCCGCAAAGTGCTCAGCCAGCGACGAACCAAAATTTACCGAGTAAAAAAGCCCGGATCCCAGTTTTTCAGCAACAACAAGCCCATTCTTCTCAAGTTTCTTCAACGCGGCGTGCGCCCCGGGAGCAGAAATGGAAAGTTTCGAAGCCACATCTCGTATCGTAAATCGTGCAGAAAAATGTCTAACCAAAAACCCTACTATGACAAACTCATTCTTGCTAAAGGATAACATGTTCGATTTTATCTAATTAAAGATAGATATTACTAAGTGACTATTTAAAGATATCTATTTAATAAAAGAAAAAAAGCAAATAAAGATAGAAAATAAAAAAGAAAAATAATTGAAATTAAAGTGGAGAGTAGAAAAAAGAAAGTGATTAATGGAAAAAATGAAGAGAATAATAGAAAAAAGCGAACAAATTAGAGTAATTGTGGGAGAGATAGAGTTACCACCTACAGATAATAATTAATAGGTTACTCTTAAATAGTAGTAATAATTCTTCACACTAAGTATGAAGCATCGAATGACCATCTCAGTAGAAGAAGAAACCATTCTCCAACTACGCGAATCGCTGCGAAAGCACAAAACCTCAGGAAAATTCAGAAACAAATCTCATTTCATCGAAATCTCCATAAAAAAGCTACTCGAGGACCAAGATGGCAGATGAAGACTTAGAACAAAAGGTAGCTACCGGAGGTTCCGATGTCGGTGATGCGATAGCTCGAACCATCGATGATGTAGCAGATGTTGCCGGCAAAATGTATTACACTGCAAAAGCCGCAACCCCCGTAGGATTAGCTGGACTGCTAGGCGGAGCACCTCTAGCGATTGCTGCAGGCATCAGTGGACTAGGATTTGCTGCAGGAAAGATTTTAGGAAACTGGAAAGCAAAGGCCGAAACCCTCTACAAGGACGTAGCCAATGAATTCACCATTGGAGCAACAATAGGAATAGTTCTAGATGCAACGTTTAAAGGATTCACCCAATTAGGAGCCTACGTCACCTCAAAGGCGGGCCAATGGGCGGGCATCGCAGCCAAGGCCGCAATGGGAATAAGCGTAATTCCGCCCTTCATGGAATTCCATGAGTACACCAACCGAGCACTTATCAGCGACTACGAGGCAAAGCCATGGGAGCAAAGAAAGAAAGCAATGTGGGACGTCACAAAATACCTAGGGGCACCCATCGCAGCAAACTTCGCTCTAGTCCCACCAGCATACAAAATGGCAACCTCCGCAGCAATCAACACCACCTACGCCTACATGCAGGCAGGCAAGAAAGAAGATGCTCAACAAGAGAGTGTTAACCCTCCATCCCGTAAAGCTTAGGCCAGATCGGTTCCGGAGTAGGTTCGAATACCCGAAGATCTAAGAATCGTTTAACAACATCTCTCATTCTGTAGACATCTCTCCATAACACCTTCTCCAACTTCTCAATCTCTCCGTGAATCATTCTCTTTTCATAAATATCCTGAACGTTCTTCAAGAACCAATGGTTCTGCCAATCCTCATTATAATCAGTCACCAGTGCAGCATTCATAAAAATCTCAATCTCTCCATACTGCACCGTAATCTTCTTGCCCTGATGCACAATCTCCCGGTCCTGCAGGTACACCCCATGAAAATCCACATTCAGCTTGTATTGATAATATCCAGAATACTTCCCCTCAGGTTTCTTTAACGTCCTCCAGTACACCCACAACTCCTTCCCTCCCGCATGCAAACCCTTCTGATAATAATTCTCCAAGTACAAATTCTCAATATACCGATGCCCCTTCGATGGGTCTCCACTCGGCAGGCCTTCTTCCGCAAACCAACCCTCCTCGAGCATCATCTCATGCATCATCACATAAAGATTCTTCAGACTAAACACATCCTTGAATTTAATCTTCGTTTCAGGCAGTTTGTATTCTGGCATTATTTTTTCTTCCCCTTAAGACCCCTTTCCACTTTTTCGTTAAGCTCCCTTAGATTCGTCAAGTTAAAAGGATCCTTGGGAAAGTCAGTTTCAAACAATCGAGGACCGTAATCATAGCCCCCTGAACGTTTTCCAACTTCAATTAGATCTTCCTTAATCTCTGCAAGATACTTCCCACCTCGCGAAATAGTTTCAATAATAAACATAGATAATCCCCTACTACTAATAGAATAGCGTTTATGGGCCTGATCACCCTTCCAAATATCTTCAGGTATTGTTGCTTCATCCACATGCCCATAGTACCGTTTCTTTCCAATGTAATTAAAAAAGAGATTACCTTCATCATCAGAATCTTTAGTAGACTCACCTTTTAGAAGCGCTTTGAGAGAAGAAAGGGGAATTGCCCGCATATCAAAAGCAGGATTCAAATGGCTAGGGACCCGAGGAGCATTTACTGCACTTGGCGATGAACGTTTGCGAATATCCATAGTCAATTTCTCTCGAGCACTCTCCAATCTTTCAGCAACCTCATGATTCTTTGCAGGGTCATTGTGGTAAAAATGGGCATCCACCTCCTCAGATTCAAAACCCATAAGTGGACTGTTAGCCAAGATATAGTCCGTAACAGTCAATGAATCTTCTTGATACCGCCCATCCCTAAAATTATCACGATACTCATCCCATTCATTGTAAATATAACAACACATTTCTAATGGATCAATGAATTCGGTAAATCTATCATAATCGTCATCTTCCACATTTCTCCAACTATCCTTTACATCGCCCTCAAAAAGGGGAGGATCCTTAAACACGTCCAATAAAAAAGTACCTTGGGGAATGGGGAAACCGTCGAATTTATATGAATCATCAGCTACCTCAAAAGCCATACCCCTTTCATCCTTCAACACCTCAATCTCCCCCAGTTCATCCTTAATGGGTATTTTCCTCTTGAATTCCTCATAGCCAACATGATCATAGCCATCATACTCGTGGCCATCCTCCTTGAGCATAAGGGGAGGCATAACTCTAACGACGCGATAGGTGTGCTTGAAGTACACATGTTCCGGTCGATTCTGAAGTAATTGATTAGTTATATCTCCTTTGAGGTTCTCAAAAGCAGCATTAATATTGTTCATCACGCCCTGGGTAGCGTTGTCTCTCTTGTCTACAGAGAGATAGCTGATGTACCGATCCTTCTTGAAATAAGCCTCAACCTCCTCAGTAAGGAGGGTCCGATAAGTGACAATATTCTTCTTTACAAGACTCTCTTTGTTTTTATCTCCTTTGTGCTTTTCGAGATAGTAATCGCGTACATGGATTAGAACCAACTTAATAATCTCATTATAGAGCTCAACCCAATAGGTTTGTAGCGGATGATATCCATAATAACTAACCTTTTGCACATATCCATCGGGAAAAATAAGCTCACGTTCATCGGGAACTGGAAATGTAAAGGTCTTTTTCAAGAAAACGAAAGGCTGCCCATAATATACGTTTCGCGTACTATCTCGGGGATCACTTTTGTCCGTAATAAGATCCATAACTTCCGACAGGGCCAAATTAGCTTTATCTTCACCCTTGAGACCCGACATAAGATCCTCCATATCCTTACTAGGAAAAACACAATCAGCAGCATCATTAATTTTATCCCAGAATCTTATGGGCGTCCCATTTTTAGTATACTTCCAATCGAGACGTGCCGGATCAGGATGAGTATACTGTTTAAGGGTATCTTTATATTTTGCAATGAGGCCAGGATATTTAGTTTCCTTACTCCCATATAGCAAGTCATCAACCTGCTGCATCTTCACCTCAATATCTCCAAGCCCAATAATTCTTGCCGCAAGAAGGTTAATTAAGCTATTCAATTCTCGAGTGGCTTTAAGGGGTTCTTTCCCTGTACGAGCATGTTTGACTCGAGTTTTCAGCTTCGCAGCTATCTTTTTGAAGAATAAATCTTTGCCCGCTTCAATTCCCCTACCAATTAATTTTCCCCGGATAGAAGTCTCTTCATCAGCCATCAATCCACCTCCTGATTCTCTCTCTACCATCTCCAAGTGTCTGATCCAGATCATCCACTAACTGAGAAAGCTCAGTGGAAATACTGCTAGCCTGATCCTTCAACAGAACAATATCCTTGCCCTCTTCTAGCATGTCTAGAGATCCTTGCGCAATTCGATTATTGCCTGCGACCACAGCAGTCGCGATCTGAAGCGCAGCAGGGATAAGCTGCATGCGGTACCGATCATCATCCACACTAAAACGATCTCGGGTTGATGAAAACTTTGCGATCTCTTCTTGAACATCCATACCATCACCAATTATTAGGTCTGCTTTTTTCAGGAACGATTCCTCATTAAACTCTCCGGTGTAAGTTTCCTTGAATTGGGTGACCAGTGCATTTAAATGTTGCTTTCTAGTGGTAAAGAGTACCTTGAGTGAATCAATTTTAGCGAGATAAAATCGCTCAACCTGGCGAAGGTAGATGAGGAGATCCCTAACTCCCTTTCGAGATATTTTCTTTTTTAAACCGCCAGAGCGAGAAACAGCACTCTGCAGCTGCGAGTGGTGTTCAATAACACGTTCATCAATCCTTGCAGTCAAGGGGCGAAGCAGATGCGTTACAGAAGCCTCGAAGAATAGCCTTCGAACCGTAGCTGAATCCTGCAACGTACGCACAATTGATTCAAATTTCTTTTGCCATACAAGCGGCTGCTCCCCAAAGGTAGCTTTGTCTTCATAACAGTGCAGAAGATCGTCTGCCAGTACAACATCTCCGAAATCATTCCGTATCTTCGAAATATGGGTTTTCATAGATCTGTACACCTCGAAAAAGGATTCCCACATACCTTCATCAGAGCCCGTACGGATCTGGCCCAACAACTGCTGAATGAATAAGCGTTTCTTCTCAAAGGTAGAGAGAAGAGTGATCGAATCCGACTGAAGGATTTTCTTAATGGTAGGATCCTTGGAGTGAGAAAAGTGAGCTCCTACTTGTTCAATATCCTGCACCAAAACATGCACGTCCTGACGATCAATATCCAAACGCATCTTTGAAGTTATCCGAGAGAGATAAAGCTTGTGTTTGTAGAGGGATTGGTAGGCTTGCACAAAAGAAATAATAGCAGCCCTCTTTTCACTCTGTCCAGGATTAAGAGACTCTTGTTGAGTAATCTCCTCGTAGCGCGGCCGCAGCAAGGTGTAAGAGCTGTAAGGAGTACCTCTCAGAATAGCTGCAATAGCATCACCATCGACACTAGGAACAACCTTCCTCAAAAGCAATCGTTTCAAATAATCAACAATGCCTGGAATATGGCGCTCCCACTGTGGAGCACGGTTACTAATTTCCGATCGAATCTTCTCTTCTTTAAAGCGACCTCGAACGAGTCGAGTAATCTCACGCACACTAACCAATTCAGGGAATACCTGGTCCCTATCCTTACCAGAGATGATCAGATCAGAAAGCTTAGAAAGCCGACCATAAACAGGCGCAAGAAGCTTTTGAATATCTGCGAATAATGAAAGCGAAAGACTAATGGGGTTAGTATACTGACTATCTCGATCCTCCATCACCAAATCAGTTTTCGTCACTACCATTATTCTTTCTTTTTCTCAATATCTCGAGTAAACATGTTGCCCCTTCCACCCCTATCGAAGACAAAATTCTTCGCCTGTTCCCTCTGAGCAGTATCCGCAAGGTTGAAGAGATAATCTCCGATGTAAGAGCTAAGTCCCTGGATGGACAAAGTAGGGTAGGGGTTAATCGGAGAGGCATTTTTCATCTGAT
>CAZBLF010000018.1:0-16259 GCA_964492935.1 uncultured Methanosarcinales archaeon | reverse complement strand
CTTCACTGATAGTATTAGCGTTCTTGAGCCCCCAATATTTGAAACCGCCAGGATCCTTAAGTGCCTCCATATCAAATGCAGGATTACCTCCTTCTGTAGGTGCACCAAACGACTGGACTACATCCGTTCTGTAAGGTTCCCTTCGAGCGTGCTTCTGAGCGTAGTCCTGTAGTGTCCGACTCTTAGGGTGAAACATCCCCGTACGGATATCTCGGATGAAATATTCCCAGGCCGTTACCTGTGAATTGAGTGGAATGAGCATATTAGGATGATCGACAACATTATCAATTAAGAGCGGTTCTCTAGAGCCGTCCGGATTGGAGATATGATCGATAGGCTTCACTCTATGGATATACACATCACCCCCATCAAACTGATAGGTATTCAAATCCTTCATTGAAAATCCATCCCAATCGACTTCAAAGTCAGTGAGATCCTTAACGGTGAGTTTACTCCCTTTCTCCTCCCCCACAATACCTACCTCTTCCCAACCAGAATCCTCTAACATCTTTTCTTTGTCAAGAGAATATTCGGGGTACGAAGGGACAGATCCAGTGCCAGATTTAGGAATGGCCCTTTTCCGGAAGAGCCTCGCTCCAGGACGAGCATATTTGTGGTAATGGACATAGGTACCATACATGAGGAATTGATTAAGGGCAACAAGTCGGTGAGCCTTTATCTCATTCAAAAGACCCCTCCTCGTACTATAAGAATCAAATTTCTTAGTGTCAGAACCGGAGTCTCCCCAGATAGGAGCAAGGGCGGCATCCATCCTCCCTTTTTTCGGACCAAAAAGTGCATCGCTAATAGCCTCCTTCTGACCCTTCTGAGAATCACTCTCCCCAGTAAGTTGAGTTCCACTTTCGTTATCAACATCCTCTTTAAGGAATGTGAGCATGTAAAACAAACCAAGTTCATCGTTGTCACAACCCCAATGATCGTTCATTTCTTTCTGAGTGTCAATGTTTCCTTTATTGTCAACAGAAAAGTAATGCCTAGTATCATGATCAATACTTTTCCCTCCACCTTTTATGCTGAAACCATTTCCCGTCCTGTAAAGATCAATGTTAGCATTCAGCGTACTGGGATGGAAATATTTGAGTGTTTTAGGTTTTACAGCTTCTTCCGATTCTTCATCATCAGAGTAGAGAGTCTGAACAGAATCTCTAGTCCCCTTGACAAACCCAATTTTTCCACCAAATACCTCCAAACGGAGCATGTAGTTCATAAGGATCCAAAATTCGCCCCAAATGCTTTCGACACGCAGACCCCACTCTTCCTTCGCCGTACCTTTTCCAACAGCCCCTCCTCGAATATCAAATCCCTTAATCAGACTATTGACTGCAGGGATATTCGCCTCCTGGGCTTTTGAAAAGGCAAGCTCAACTCCCTTATCCTTGAAATTCTTAAGGAAGTCATTAACAGCTCCCCCCTCACCCTTCTTCTTCAAAAACGTCTTTCCAGCCCAGAACAACAACACTACACCTAATGCAGCAATCGCCCACAACTTCTTTCCGGCAACGGAACTAAACAAGCCAGGATGCGAGAACCCAAAGAGACTCTCCCAATACGAGCTCGAGAAGTAAATAATGCCGCCAGCAACTCCAGCACTCACAATATACTTGCCCAATTTGGCAATACTACTCTCACCCACGAAATCAAGATGATTCAAGACATGCGAATTGATCAAATACATCAGGATACACATCAACGCTAGCTGCACAATGATGACGGTCATCGTTCCCGCAGTTCCGAATATACCTCCGAGCCATCCCATGCCCTTGAATGCTGTATCAGAAATAAACCACACCAAGAACAGCGTTCCAAAGAACTCCAAGTACCCATTACCGAGCTTCCCCTTAACATTACTATAGATGATGTACAGGGCAATAATTTCCCCAATAGTAACGAGACTACCCGTATCCATCTTATTCAATGCCAGGCTGTAGGCGATGATGATACTAATAGCACCATTCAGTTTCGATCCATATTTATCTCCACCCACACCAATGTGTTCGAACAACCAGAAGAACAGCACTCCAGCCGCAATGAAAATGGTCCAACGAGTGTAATCAAACAAGATCGTTCTGATATCTCCAAAGAGACCCTCGGCACTCCATATCCAGACATCACCGATCACGTTCTTCGAAACCATAAAGGCGAACAACGCTATCACCGCCAGCATGAACCATTTCGTATTGCCCTGCATCTCAAATTTAACGAGCAGCAAGATAAAGTACACCACCGCCGTAATCACGGCAGCATTGAAGATCCATTTCAACCATGGAGCCGAAAGGGCAGCATCATAGAAAGCAGCTTCAGCTATACCGGCACCTAACACCATTCCGAGTACAAGCATCCAACTTAGCAGCTTCTTATTCATGATTTTTTCTTAGCCTCCTTCTCAATATCCTTCAACATTTTCAGGACAGCTTTATCGATAAAATTCTTCACAGAAGGAAAATCGAACCGGTTATCGTCATTAGAAATATAGGATTCTATCCTTTTCTTTAGTTCAGCATCTAATTTTACAGGTACGTCCTTCAAGTTACTAATAGTAACTTAAAGTTACTTATATAAAGCTTTCGGAAAAAAAGAGGCAGCGGCAAAACACAATGGGGATGTGCTAGGAGTGCCACTGCCCAGATAAAGTAACAATTAGTTACTAAAAGTTACTTTACCTATATAAAACTTCCGATAGCCAATCGCACATCAAAAAAGGCATCGAAAATCTACCTCACTCTAAGGTCGAAAGCTTTATAAACAACTTCTGATTCCGAAAGAGTTCAATCGCCTCCAGATTCTATATAGCCGGATATACATTCCGGCACCGCGTATAGGGTGCATTTACATTTGTACTTGAGTAGATTCAAGTATAGTTGGTTATTTGACTCCAAAAATTCAAATAAGTAAAGCAAATTGTGACGAAACAGTTTCTAGACAAAACATGCGACCGTAATAATAACAAATCCCGTTGATCCTGCGGGAGGTTGCTGCTAGGAGGATTCGACTAAGCCATGCAAGTTTTTCTCGTAAGAGAGGCATAACGCTCAGTAACACGTCGGTAATCTGCCCTTAGACTCAGCATAACCTCGGGAAACTGAGGATAATACTGAATACGAGAATAGTTCTGGAATGATTTTTCTCTGAAACGCAAGGTCTAAGGATGAGCTGGCGGCCGATTAGGTTGTTGGTGGGGTAATGGCCCACCAAGCCAAAGATCGGTAGGGGCCCTGAGAGGGGTAGCCCCGAGAAGGGCACTGAGATACTGGCCCTAGCCCTACGGGGTGCAGCAGGCGCGAAACCTTTACAATGCACGCAAGTGTGATAAGGGAATCCTCCGTGCTTACACATTGTGTAGGCTTTTACTAAGTGTAAATAGCTTAGTGAATAAGGGGTGGGCAAGACTGGTGCCAGCCGCCGCGGTAACACCAGCGCCCCGAGTGGGAACCATGTTTATTGGGTCTAAAGCGTCCGTAGCCGGTTAGCTAAGTCCTTTGTGAAATGATCGGGCTTAACCCGATCACGTGCAGGGGATACTGACTAACTAGGGACCGGGAGGCGTCAGGGGTATTCTGAGGGGAGCGGTAAAATGCTTTAATCCTCAGAGGACCACCTGTGGCGAAGGCGCCTGACGAGAACGGATCCGACGGTGAGGGACTAAAGCTAAGGGAGCAATCCGGATTAGATACAAGAAATTTCCCAAAGAAATTTCGGTACAAGCAAGAAAAGTTTGCTGTTAAAAACTACGTTTTCTTGTAAAGACCGAAAAAAGGTATGGAATTTTCTTGCTAAGTACCCGAGTAGTCTTAGCCGTAAACGCTGTCAGTTAGGTGTTGCACATTCTCCGTGGATGTGCAGTGTCGTAGTGAAGACGTTAAACTGACCACCTGGGAAGTACGGTCGCAAGGCTGAAACTTAAAGGAATTGGCGGGGGAGCACTACAAGGGGTGCGGCGTGCGGTTTAATCTAACTCAACGCAGAAAAACTCACCAGAGGCGACGGCAGGATGAAGGTCAGTCTGAAGGGCTTACCTGACGAGCCGAGAGGTAGTGCATGGCCGTCGTCAGCTCGTGCCGTGAGGTGTCCTGTTAAGTCAGGCAACGAGCGAGACCTGCACCTATAATTGCTAACAACCTATTCTTAGGAATTGAGCACATTATAGGGACTGCCCTGGAAACAGGGAGGAAGGTGCAGGCTACGATAGGTCTGTATGCTCCGAATCTTCTGGGCTACACGCGCGCAACAATGGTAAGGACAATGGGATGCAACTCCGAAAGGAGAAGCCAATCCTCCAAACCTTATCTCAGTCCAGATCGAGGTTTGTAACTCAACCTCGTGACGCTGGAATCCCTAGTAATCAGGTGTTATCAGCGCCTGGTGAACATGTCCCTGCTCCTTGCACACACCGCCCGTCAAACCACCCGAGTAGGGTTTAGATGAGGCTTAATTTTTAATTAAGTCGAATCTAAGCTCAGCGAGGAGGGTTAAGTCGTCACAAGGTAGCCGTAGGGGAACCTGCGGCTGGATCACCTCCTTTTTTTATTATTTTTTTCCCACTAATACATTCAAAAATAGAATGATATATTCGGTACCTAATGCCCGAATAATTCTTTAAAGTATTACTTATGGGCCCGTAGTTCAATGGTAGAATGTCGCCCTTGCATTGACTTTGTCAAGAGAGAGGCGGAGGTTTCGGGTTCGAATACGGGTTCAAATAATATTGCCCGTTAGAAAGTCCCGACGGGTCCATTTCAAATCATTATTTAGAAGTTATTATTTATTAAGAAATTCATTGTCATTTATTCAAATGATAGCCCCTCATGAGATAATATCTATTGATGGGTTGGTTGATATTGATGAGACCGCACATAGGCTAAATCCTAAAGCTATTAGGTGGATGACTTGGCTCAAATGCTGATAAAGGATGTGGCAATCTACAGAATGCTCCGGCGAGATGCATGCAATCTTTGAACCGGAGATTTCTGAATGAGACTTCTCATCTACTCCGTAAGGAGGGGGAACGCAGGGAATTGAAACGTCTTAGTACCTGCAGGAAAAGAAATCAATCGAGATGCTGCGAGTAACAGCGAGTGAAAACAGCAAAAGGCAAACTGAATCCTTTATTGAAAGATAAAGGAGATGTGGTGTTAAAAGACTGCCTACATAAATCTTATCTCAGGAACCTAAAGTTATCTGGAAAGATATGCCCTAGAGTGTGATAGCCACGTAGGGGTAACTGAGAAGGTTTTGGCGGTATCTTGAATACTATCCATTGGATATTGGATGGGAATTAAGGAGGCATCAACTTCTAACCTTAAATACAATTTGAGTCCGATAGCGCATAGTACAGTGATGGAACGTTGAAAAGTACCCATGACAGGAAGTGAAAAGAACCTGAAACCTAATAGCTATTGTTGGGTACTGCTCTAAGGAGTTGTACCATACGTTTCGAATAACGTGCCAGGGAGTTCATCTGAGTGGCAAGGGTAATCTGTAAGAGGACCCAAAGCGAAAGCAACATGCTCGCAGCTTGCAAGGAGCGTGGTATGAAAATGCCAGGAGTCACTTGGATGTAACCCGAAGCCGGACGATCTAACCCTGAGTAAGGTGAAGTAACTGTAAAAGGTTATGGAGGCCTGAAGAGGTTCTACGAGCAAGTGTTCTTCTAACTTGCGGTTAGGGGTGAAAAGCCAATCGAGTCCGGCAATAGCTGGTTCCTATCGAAGTTGGCCGTAGTCAAGCCTTAGGGGAGATAGCTGGAGTAGTAGAGCTACGGGTTGAAGATTTAGGTCTCGAAAGGGATCGGTTTTCTGTCCAACTCCGAACATTCTAGCATCGCAGATCCTAAGAGACGGGAAGCCGAGGTAAGCTCGGTTTCCGAGAGGGGAACAACCCAGACTATAGTTAAGGTCCCAAAATGCTGACTAAGTGTGAAAGGGTGAAAAGTGTCTATCGTCGCAGACAGCGAGGAGGTTGGCTTAGAAGCAGCCATCCTTTAAAAAGTGCGTAACAGCTTACTTGTCAAGGTTATTTGCCCCTAAAGTGGACGGGGTTAAGTTGTTTACCGATACTGTAGACATCGCAAGATGTAGTAGGTAGGTATTCCGCGTGGGCAGAAGTATGCTTGAGAAGGCATATGGACCGCGTGGGAAAAAGAATCCTGGTGGTAGTAGGAACTTAGCAATTTGAGAATAATTGCCACCGAAAGAGCAATGGTTCCTTGACAATGTCGATCATTCAAGGGTTAGTAAGTCCTAACCTAGCTCGTAACTCGAGTAATGGGAAAGGGAAAACGGTTAATATTCCGTTACTGCCTACGTATGTGCGGCAACGCAAGGTGCAATACTGACGCTGATGAAGAAGCCGGCATCCATTTATGGATGTTAATCTATATACGTCTGTGGAGTATCGTTACGATGAGAAGCAGATGAAAGTAGAGAATAGCGCAATGCGTTCGGCCCGTTTCAACAGTCCTTGAAAAGGTATTGCACAAAGATCGTAGGTATCTTTACAAAGAACCGGCACAGGTGTCTCTAGCTTAGAAGGCTCAGGTGTGAAGAGGTAATATGACTGAGGGAATTCGACACATTAGTCCCGTATCTTTGGTATAAGGGATCCCTGCTTTGGTCAGCTAGTCTGGCGATTGCAGGGCGCAGTGACTAAGGGGGTCCGACTGTTTAGCAAAAACGTAGCCTTCTGCGAGCCCGCAAGGGTGTGTATAGAAGGTGACGTCTGCCCAGTGCCTGTACTTTAAACTCCGGTACAACGGAGCTAAGAGCAGGTAAACGGCGGGGGTAACTATAACTCTCTTAAGGTAAGCACATTCGTTGCCTTAAGTCCCGCGCTAAACAGTATAGCCAAGAAAAGTGGGATAAAAATCTGGCTATATGCTGGAAAATCTGAGAATCCTCCACTACCATCCTAATGCTCATTTTTTGTTTTCGTAAATGTTAAAAAACATGGAAAACAAAAAATGTGTAATGACGGATGGTGACAATGTGAGAGGTGCAGACAATCAGCAGGAAAGACTAGATGCGAAATGGATTGTCGGATTCGTTGACGGCGAAGGTTGTTTTCATGTAGCACTTAACAAGCTACAGAAAATGACACTTGGTTGGCAAGTGCTACCCGAGTTCAGAGTCGTGCAACATCAACGTGATGAAGCAGTATTAGAAAAACTGAAAGAGTATTTCGGTTTTGGCAATATTGTCATAAATCACGGAGATCGAAAGGAATACAGAGTAAGAGGGATGGAAAATCTCACCAAATTGGTTGAATTTTTCGACAAAAACCCATTACAAACGTCAAAGCAACACAGCTTTGAAGTGTTTTCCAAGATCTTGAAATTGATGGAGCACAACAAACATCTGGACAATGAAGGGTTGCATGAAATTGCCGATTTGGCGTCAACAATGAATCGGAAAGTCCAAAGAGTAATCTAGAATCCTCAGAGACTATACGCCAGAGCAACGCAGTGTTGCAAGATATAGTCCGATCCTATAGGCGACTATAGGAAGCATACAGAAATGTATGCTCGCCTTCAAATGAAGGTCAGTACTCGAAAGAGGAAGTAACAGTTGTGAGCGAAATGCCTTGCCGTTTAATTGACGGCCTGCATGAATGGCGCAACGAGATCCCCATTGTCCCCAGTTATGTCTCTCCGAACTCTCTATTATGGTGTGAAGGCCATAGATCTCCAGTGGGACGTGAAGACCCCGTGAAACTTTACTGTAGGTTATCGTTGTAGTGTTAATTGTGTTGCATAGTGTAGGTGGGAGTCGTTATACTTCGGTTTCCGGATTGAAGTTAGACAAAATGTGTAACACCACTCTTCATAATTGACACTGCTTACCTCGCAAGAGGGACATCGGTAGCTGGACAGTTTGGCTGGGGTGGCACCCTGTCGAAACAATATCGACAGGGTCCAATGGTTGGCTCAACGAGGACAGGAATCTCGTGTAGAATACAAGGGTAAAAGCCAGCCTGACTGGATTCTTAATAAGATAGTATCCAGAGCGGAAACGCAGGCCTAGCGAACCTCAATACTCTCTTAATGGGAGTTTGAGATGACCAAAAAGTTACTCCGGGGATAAGTCTAAGAGGTATTCACTGCTTTATTCAATTCCCCTTTGCAAAAAGGAAATTAGATAAAGCATCTTCACTTAGTAAATCAAAAATGGAACCTATAACTGCAATCAATCAACGAGAGTCGATTGAAAGAGCAAAAGGTTTCATTTGTGGTGCAAGTGAAGACGGAACCTTATACACAAGTCCGAAAAAGAACGCTTATATCATTGAGATTGAGCAGAATAACAAAGAGTGGTTGCTCGCGATCAAGAAAGCATTGATTGTTGCTTACAACAAGAATTGCAAAATTGACCAGAAAAAAAGCGGCTACTTTAGATTATCTTGTTACTCAAAGGCAATTCTCGAAGATCTGCAAAAGATCAGAAAGGATTACTCAAAGATAATAGAAAAATCCGATCCGTTCAAGATTGGTTTTCTCCAAGGCATCTACGATGCTGAGGGAAGTGTTCATAAAGAAAGACGAAGTATAAGGATATACTCTAGGAAGCGTGCGTTGATTGAACTCCTCAAGAAGTTATTAGCAGAAATGAGAATAACGCTCGGAAAGGAATATCTTGACAAAAGGAACCAAGTGGTAATGTTGCCAATCTATGGCAAGCAAAACCTTATCCTTTTCAAAGAACAAATCAACTTTAATCACACTCCTAAGAACCAACTTTTGAATATACTTTTAGAATCCTAGACAGAGTTGTCTCGCCTGAGAGCTCATTGAGCTTTTGGCGTAGCTACTTTTTGGTTATGGTGTCTTCACTAATATTCCAGAAGTAGCGCTAGCTAATGCTAGAGTAAATCGACGGCGAGGCTTGCTACATCGATGTCGGCTCTTCCTATCCTGGGCGTGCAGAAGCGCCCAAGGGTGTGGGTGTTCACCAATTAAAAGGGATCGTGAGCTGGGTTCACAACGCTGTGAGGCAGTTGGTTTAATATCTACTGGAGATGTGCGAAGTCTGAAGGGAAGGGTCCTCTAGTACGAGAGGAACGAGGACTCGGAGCCAATGGTCGACCGGTTGTCCAAAAGGGCAGGCCGGGCAGCTACGCTCTATACGGATAAGTGCTGAAAGCATCTAAGCACGAAGCCGTCCTTGAAAAGAGACTTCATAGAACTCCCATAGAAGATGGGTTTGATGGAAGTGAGGTGTAAGTACCAAGGTAACGAGGTATTCAGCCTGCACTCACCAAACGTTCGTAACTTTTCCTTTGTGCATGGTCTTTTTTTTCTTTTTTCTTTTTGTTATCTTAGTGATAGCTGTAAAGAAAGAAAATTCTAATGAAAATTAAAAGAAGGTAGCGAGAGCTTTCTCCAAAATAACTATCGCATTTTCGATATATATATATATAGGAGTACTGGACCGTATAATGAATAAACTCTACAGGTGATGCACATGAGTATTTTCCACAAAACTTTATCCAATATCAACCAAGGTCTAGTCGCAAATGAACCCGGTGGGATCCAGTTTATCGAACCAAGCACTTTGTACGACGCTATCAAAGCAATAATAAAGCACCGAAGCGCAGTAACCAAAGAGTTTTGTAAGTCTGTAGATTTCCAGAAATGTTTAGCTGAGTACGATAACCATTTGAAGAATGCCCACAAAAAACTAAAAAATGCGTACGATTTTGCACAAAAGAAGCCAGACGGATGGATCGAAAGGGGCAACTCCAATCTTGATGAAGCTAAAAAGGAAATAGCTTCCGCTCATGGACTAATTCTTAAACTCGAAGGCCATATAGCGCAAGAATACAACATCGAGCACAAATTCTTGAAGTAGCATGCCCTCAGAAGCCGTCCTTGAAAAGAGACTTCAGTGAACTCCCAGTGAAGATGGGTTTGATGTGTCGGAAATCAAAGATTTCCGATCGCGTTAACAACCGAAGGTTGTAAACGGAAGTGAGGTGTAAGTACCAAGGTAACGAGGTATTCAGCCTGCACTCACCAAACGTTCGTAACTTTTCCTTTGTGCATGGTCTTTTTTTTCTTTTATTTTTTTACTGTACTACTGATAGGTCTATAGATCTACAGTCAAAAATCCAGAAAATGGCGAAGTCATTTTCGCTGTTTTTTTGTTATCTTAGTGATAGCTCTAAAAAGCAAGAAATTATGATAAATAATTGACAAATAGCGAGAGCTATATCTAGGTTCATTTACCCTACATTTTCATCACTCTTAAGTGACGAATTATCGTAACATTTATATACTAGCTATCTCCAGTTATCTCTATGTCAGAAGAAGCTAGTGAGAGTACTGCAAGCGAAAATGACGCATCTAGTGAGGGTGCAGATACCTTAGAGGGCACCCTAGCCACCACTGAAGCCGAGGACGCCCCTAACACTACAGATGCTGAAGGCACGCTAGAATCACTTGTAGATGCTCCTACAGATGAGCAAGATCCTTTTAATTACCCCTATGCCAGCCCAGGACACTCCTTCGTATCTGATGGAGACGAAGTACTCAACATCCAATTCGGAAATGAGGGCGATCTTAGCTCAGCTTACATTATGAAAGATGGAAAGCAAGTTTCTATTCAAAATCTCATTGAAGGCAAGCAAGCATTAGTTGTATATGGTTCCCTAGGAAATCCCCAGCAGATTGCCAAATCTCTAGGAAAAAAAGAAGTAGCTGCGGTGCAAGCACGAGTTAAGGGACTAGAACCTGGATACAATCTTATCTCTAAAAACGGAAACGCAATCGCAGAAGTATTACCTTCAGAAGGCGCAACCATGGAAGCATATGTCCTATTTGTGGACCAAAGCGACATCAGCAAATTAAACAGCCGTGAATCGCATTACGACTTAGTTTCAATCGACGATGTTACATTAGAAACCGGTGAGAGCATCGACTCCAAAATCTATATGGGAAACACTCCTCTTTGGAATATCGATGGACAACCAGTAGGAATGCAAGAAATCGCAACCTCCGGTAGAAAGTATGCTGCAAAGACCCATCAAGAAGCACTAACCGCAATGATTCGCCAGTACGGTCTCGCCGATCAAGGCATCAGCACGCCCCGTCAATTTATCGATGCCGTAAAAACAGATAAATCAATCACAAGTAAAATCGAGGCTGAAAAGAATAAGACAGGTCTAGCGAGCGCTGTAGAACAATACAAAGCAATGCCTAATCCGGATTACATGCCTAAACCCCAAGCTAGTGTAGCATCCCCCACCATTTAATTCTTCAATAGCTTTTTAAGTGAAGCAAATTTAATCTAGGTATGATCTGTCTAGGAATAGAGTCAACAGCACATACCTTCGGAGTAGGCATCATTACAGAAAAAGGAAAAATTCTAGCAAACGTAAAAGATGCATACACCACAAACCAAGGAGGCATCCATCCCTCTCTAGCTCGCGACCACCACGAAGAGGTTGCAGAAAAAGTAATTCACAATGCCTTAGAAGATGCTCATCTCGAACCAACAGATCTCGACCTAATCAGTTTCTCGCAAGGCCCCGGCCTAGCACCGTGCCTAGTTGTAGGAAAAAACCATGCAAAAGCACTAGCAAAAAAACTTAAACTACCGTTAGTAGGAGTCAACCACTGCGTAGCACACCTAGAAATTGGAAAACTCTTAACCAAAGCAAAAGATCCTGTTCTGTTATACGCATCCGGCGCCAACACCCAGATCATCGCATACGATAATAAAAAGTACAGAGTATTCGGAGAGACATTAGACAACGGAATCGGAAACTTTCTAGATCGAGTAGCAAGAAACATGGGCTTCGGCTTTCCCGGCGGACCAAAAATAGCAGAGCTAGCAAAGAAATCAAAAAACTACATCGAGTTACCCTATGCCATCAAAGGGATGGATGTAAGTTTCGGCGGAATCCAAACCAACATCCAGCAAAAATTAGCAAAAGGCTTCAAAAAAGAAGACTTAGCATTCTCAATCCAAGAAACCGTTTTCGCAATGCTTGTCGAAGCATCCGAACGAGCCATGGCACACACCGAAAAGAAGGAATTGCTATTAGGCGGAGGCGTAGCCTGCAACGAAAGATTGCAAGAAATGTGCAGCATCATGTGCAAAGAACGAAAAGCAAAATCCTATGTTCCCGAAAACCAATTCTTAACCGACAACGGATTAATGATAGCGTGGCAAGGAATCTTACAAAAGAAACAAGCAAATAAAAAATACGATCAAGACATCAAACCCAGACAGAGAACCGACGATATCGACGTAAACTGGAACTAAGCACCATTAATCTTCTTAAGAACACTTTCCTTGCCTTTCCAAACAAGAGCTTCCTTCAAAACGTCTTTAATCTGAGAAGCCGCAACAATCTTAATCTTCTTCAACTTATTCGCATCAATAATAATATCCTTAACATTGGATGCAGGAACAATAACGGTCTTAATGCCAGCTTCAATAGCAGCTTCTACTTTACTATTTACACCGCCCACCGGCAACACCTCACCACGAACCGATAAACTTCCCGTCATAGCTAAGTTCTGCTTAATAGGAATATTCTTGAAAGCACTAATCACAGAAGTTGCTACAGCTACAGAAGCCGAATCACCTTCAACACCCTCATACGTCTGCAAAAATTGAACATACACATCATATTTTTTCTTTAAATCTTCACCAAAGTACTTCTTAACAAGTGCCGAAACATTCTTGACTGCCTCTTTCGCAATCTCGCCCAGTTTACCAGTAGCAACAATATCTTTTCCCTCGCCACCCGGAGTCACCTGACTTTCAATAGGAAGAATAATTCCAGAGAAACTATCCTCTCCACCAATAACGGCTAATCCATTTACACGACCAACCTTTTCACCTTGAGTAACAATAACTTCATATTCCTTTTTCCTATCAATATATTTGTCAGCAAGCTGCTTCTCTAGTGGTCGGGCAATTTTCTTAGCCTTTTCAATATGTTCCTTCTCAACTAACTTGGCCTTTGCAGCTAAAGCAATATCTCCAGACGCACGAATCAATCCACCTAAGTCTCGCAAGCGTAAGGTTAAATGCCCTTTTCTATTTGCACGCCTTCGCCCTTCCTCAGTAATCTCCTCAACCGCAGCTCTCGAAAAGTGAGGAATCTTGCCATCAAGCTTGACCTCCTGCGCAACAAAGGAAGCAAATTTATTTCTATTATCTTCAGTATCCTTCATCGTATCATTCATGTACACCTCGTACCCAAATCCACGAATACGACTCCGCAAGGCAGGATGCATATGTTTGACCGTATCCAAATTACCGGCAGCAATCAAGACAAAGTCACACGGCACAGCCTCCGTTCGAACCATAGCTCCAGCCGATCGTTCAGATTGCCCTGTAATCGCAAATTTTCTTTCCTGTAACGCCGATAGCAATTCCTGCTGCGTGTGCTGCTGTAGTGTCGCAATCTCATCGATAAACAACACACCCAAATGCGACTTATGAATCATACCTGCCACAACCCTATCGTGGGCCGGCGTACCTAACCCCCCAGACTGAAAAGGATCGTGTAATACATCACCAAGCAACGCACCAGCGTGCGTTCCTGTGGCATCATTAAATTGAGCCTGCTTCCTACCAAAATTATCAACAATTAATCGAGGAATCGGTGACTGCTGAGGTGCCATTCGTCTTCCAACGCTCATCGAAAATGCGACCATAGCAAGGATTAACATGCCACCTAAAAAGAAGGCAGCAAACATAATATCTGATTGGTATCGGTTACGCACCCAAAACGGCACGACAAACGTTGACAAGAAACCCAAAACTAACATAATAATAATCTGTGGATTCTTAAACATCCCCATACTCTGAATCTTGGCTCGAGCAACTATTTCACGACCCTGACCCGCAGGAACCGTTCTAATAAGCGGAGCATTTTCATCGTTAGGGTTGGGAAAAGAAACCGTATCCAATAATTTTTCTTTCGGCAACAATTCAGCAAGCGCCTTGCCCAGCATACTTTTACCCGTACCCGGACTCCCAATAAGCAACACGTGACGCCGCTGTTCAGCAGCCTTCGCAATAACTTCAGCAGCATCCTCCTGCCCAATAACCTGGTCAATCAGCTTACCAGATATCTTAATCTCGGCAGTAGATTTAAATTGAAGCTTCGCCATACCATCGGAAATGCCTATTTCACTTTTAAAGCTTTGCTTGGATTTATAAACGGTAAATGAAAGAAAAAACCATTCTCAAGGTAGCACTCATCGTAGCCCTAGTCGGAATAATTGCACTTATTGGACTCTCACTCACCACCGAATTCGAAGAGATCAATCTAGCTCAAATTGAGGGAGAAGGTGTAGGAAACGACATTAAACTCATGGGCCGCATCTCGAATGTGCAAGAGCTAGATAAACTAACCACTTTCACCATTTCCCAACAAGAATATCTTTCCGTTATCAGATTCAAGAACAACAATCAAGATCTCGATATCAAGGAAGGAGACACCGTAGAAATTATCGGCGAGGTCTCAGAATATCAAGACAAGGAGCAAGTCATAGCAAACAGAATTCGAGTTCTACAATGATTGAATATCTGCTGGCCATAGGAATCGGGATTCTAGCCGGCACCATAACAGGTTTGATACCGGGAATCCACGTCAATCTCCTTTCCGTCATGCTCATCAGCCTTTCAGCAACCCTACTCCAAGTAACAACACCTACAACCCTGGCCGTCTTCATCATCGCCATGGCGGTAACCCATACATTCGTAGATTCCATCCCATCTATTTTCCTTGGAGCACCTGATCCCGATATGGCACTCGGCGTATTACCTGGTCACAGAATGCTACTTGAAGGCAAAGGCTATGAAGCCGTTAAACTAACCGTCATCGGCAGCTTTCTAGCGTTATTAGCAACTGCAGCCATCATACCGATCATGATACCTGTCGTACCCAAACTTTTCGAAATAATAAACCCTTACATCGGCCATATTCTCGCAGCCGTAGTCATCTTCATGATTCTCAACGAATCATCTTTAAACGCAAAAGTCTGGGCAACCTTCGTCTTCGCAATCTCAGGAGTCCTAGGAATTTTTGTACTCTCCTATCCCAACCTCAACCAACCTCTTTTTCCTATGCTCTCCGGATTATTCGGAGTCAGCACCTTATTAGTATCACTCAACGAAAAAACAACGATCCCTAAACAATACATCACCGAATCCATCGTCCTAAAGAAATCCGATACTACAAAAGCAATCATAGCCGCAGTCGGTTCCGGCAGCCTTACCGGAATGATGCCCGGTCTAGGTTCAGCCCAAGCCGCAATCATTGCAATGCAAGTTGCAAGAAATTTATCAGTAAACGGTTTTATGGTACTAATCGGCGGAATCAACACCGTCAACTTCACATTCTCTCTTGTAACACTATTCACCTTAGAAAAAGCAAGAAACGGTGCAATCGTAGCAGTACTTCAACTGCTGGAGAGCATCACCTTCCAACAATTTCTTTTATTCACTCTATCAGCAATCATCACCGGCTGTATCGCAGCAATGCTTACCTTAAAGTTAGCCAAGATCGCATCAAAAGCAATAGCAAAAGTAAACTATCAGATGCTCTGCATAACAATCATCATCCTCATCACCGCAATGGCAATCTATTTTTCAGGAGCAATCGGATTACTCATCTTAGTAACCGCAACCGCCATCGGAATCCTACCTCCGTTATTACAAGTAAAAAGATCAATGGCTATGGGATGCTTACTGTTACCAGTAATCCTCTTTTTTCTACTCTAAATCAAGTAGCAACATTTTTAAAGGGAACTTGAATCCATACTCTCATGAAAGGAGTTATTAAGAATTTCAAGCGTGGCAGACGCACCGTAACAATGAACCAGATGATCATCTATCCGGAAGAGTTGAACGGCAAGGAAGAAGCTACAAAATTAGTAGAAAAAACCGTAGTCTGGAAAACCCCTGCAGGAAATGAAATCAAAGGCAAAGTCAGATCCGCTCACGGCACTAAAGGCGCAATCAGAGTATTATTTGAACGCGGTATGCCTGGACAAGCAATCGGCACCCCAGTAGAAATTCAGTAAATTATTTCTTTAATACCAACATAAAATCAGAACCTAACGCATACGTGTTCTCATAAACTACTTGATCGCCATATTTTTTCTTCACATCTCCAAGAACATCCTTCGAAGCATCCCACGATGCTGACGAACGCAACAACGGCATCACCATATTCAAAAGTTTAAACTAAAACGGCTTCCCATCCACAATAACAAATCGCCC
>CAZBLF010000017.1:0-24259 GCA_964492935.1 uncultured Methanosarcinales archaeon | reverse complement strand
TTTTTACTTCCTGTTCGTCTATATTTGTCTGAAACGTTTTATCTGCTTTGACATAGTCCTCTTCGGTATCACAGAATAAATCCTCATCAAGATCCAGACAATACGGCATAGGATTTCCTTCAGCATCTTTCTTTTTTAGATTCACCGCATCATAGCAGTCAGGATCATCCACATCACTTAAGTGGACGAGGACCTCGTTTCCACCTAATTCAGTGCCGGATTCTTTGAGAACGATCTTCTTATTTTCAATCCCCCATTTTTCGAGGATATTGAACAAGTTTTCTTTTCCATCGTCATCCAGCCCATTAAGGCAAAGATCTGGTTCCACTAATGTTGTTTTCCAAAATTTATTGTTCGGTGGTTTTTGATGATCAAGGAGTGCTAGATCCGAACAGGGATTTTTTAATGCTCCTATTTGGGGATTTGAAAATTTCTCAATGTCTAATCCAGCAAATCTGCTTTGCTGATTTTCATCAAGTACTATCTGTTCAGATTCAGGGAAGCAAGTAAATAGTTTTGGGTTTAAACTTGTCAGTGTAGCATCTTGGTATGCGCTGCAATCTGCATGTTCTTCTTCCCTGGCTGGCTTAAATGTACACTCCCAGTCTCCAGAGGTGTACCCATGCCCTTTTCCGGTGCCTGTCCCATATATAACACAGTTTTTCTCGTCGGTGTTTGTTGATATGGTTCCATCGCAGTTTCTATCTACGCCGCATCCGTCTTCAGATATGCCTGGGTTGATACAATAAGAACATCCTTTGAATAATTCATTTGAGCAGATCTCTTCTAAGGAGTCTTTCATATCTGTTTGTCTTGCTCTATTCTGGCACTTGTCGATCTTATCTGCGGGTTTCCAATTCGGGTCCCGATTGCAGGTGTATTTTGTTTGCATTATTCCCCAAATTTTTGTTTTTATTCCCCACATAAATTCATCATCATTTTGGGTGTGCTGGCAGCATACTCTTTCCTGGCAGTAATTATTTTCAAGGTTGTCCTCACAATCTACAATTATTCCATTACTTGTTCCGCAGAAACCATCTCCGTCTTTGTCGATGCAGTCTTCGGCAATTATCAAATCCTCAAAGGTCACTGTGAATTCAGGAGGCTCATCGTCTCCAGCCTGCTTCAGAACAACCTTGTTTAGATCTGTAAGAGGAGAAGCTCTATCCCAATAGGTATTCTCGTCGACCAGTACTCTCAACCTATTTCCTATTTTGTTGATGGTGAAATGGATGGTTTCTCCGTCTTCGCGGCTCCCTACGTTGCCTGTACATCCGCCCGAGTAACATACCTGGTTCTTCCAACGATTAGATCCATCTTCACCTATGCCTATGCTGATAGCATTAGATTGAGTGTCATATACTGTAATCCCTCCTCGTTTATTCTTTCCTGTTTCTCCTCCAGCATCCTCGGCATCCATGGTAATTGAGAGACTTATGGTAAAATCAGTATATTTGGTCTCTAGGATTTTTGTCAGTGAGGGGCCGCTCCAGGCCTTGTTTCCTGATGAGGTTATGGATGCTGTGTTTTCTGTAACAACAAATTGTCCTTGACCTGTTTGAGTAAAGTCTTGAAGATCCACTAATGAAGCTAAGGTATTGGGGGTTAGGAAGACTAATTGAAATATACATAGTACCATAACTAGAACTAATGTCCCTTTTTTCAACATAGAGAGGTTATTGGTTTTTTTGTTTATAATACTTACTTAAAAAAGAAACATTAATATACGTTACTTGTTATGGTTAGTGTGTGGCAAAGAAGAAAAAACATTTAGTGCATAAGCATTTACCTCATCACATCGATAGAACGTTTGCTGCTCTTGCGGTGATTGGGGCATTGATTGTGTTGTTGTATGTGGTTTCTGGGAATATTGCAACAGTTGGGAAAGCAGTTGAGGCAGAATTGTTATCGTTAACGTTTGCGTGGGAGTGGGATGATGAAAAAGATTCTTTTGGAAATGCTTTTGATGAGCAAAGTTCATTGCGTCATCGTTTTTTTGCTAAGGAGTGGGATGTTTCTACGTGTTCAGTGGGGGATGGTGAGCCTCCCCTGACGCCGTTTTGGCCGATTGCTGATCATTGTTTGGTGAATGATGATTTAACGTTGCATCAGTGTGTGTATAGTGCGTGTAGGGGTAAGGTTGAGAGTTGGACTACGGATGAAAGTAATTTGTTGATTTCTGAGTGTTGGGAAGAAAGTTGTAGGTGTTGTAAGAAGTAGCATTAGTTAAGAGGGTAGAACAGTAACTCTCTTATTGCCTATACGTATCGGGAGCAGTGTTTTCTCTAGCTCCATCTAACTCGGCTATAATCTCTGCAGCTGTTGCTAATCCTTTTACTCGTGTGGGGTCTACTCTTTGCTCTCCTCTTGGAAGGACGGTATACTTTTGGTCGTTCAAGTACGGATTAATTACTCGAATTTCTCCTGTGGCATGCCTGTCAGTTACTTGTATGCTCGCTCCTATGTCAAGCGTGAATGGTTCTCCCTCATATTTTTCCCAGTGGTAGCCTTCTTTAGGGATAGCTAGTTCTTGAGCTAACCATGAGAAATGTACGATAGCTCCATTTCCGGTATTTTCAATTTTATTAATTTCACCGACTAATGTGCCATCTTTTTCTTCAATGACTACTTGGCAACCTTTGTAATCTTCTAATACTTTAGAATACGGTCTATTATCTGCTTCGATTTCTGCAGTTTCTTCTTGAAATTCTCGACTTGCTCTTTTATGGGCAGAACGCCATCTATAGCCTTCTGTAAAATTTCTTATTTTTCTTCCCCATTTGTTATGGAGTTCAAATAACCAGTCTTCTAATCTTGACATAGTATATAGTGAATACTATTGAGTTTAAATATTTTACTATTATTTGGTAGTAAAAATGGTGATTTTATGGTTTTTTTATTTCTGTTATGAAAAAACCAGCGAAAACCAACAGACCGTCTATATCTGTTTTCTGGGTATTTTTTGTGACATTCTATAATTTTCTAATTTTGGTCACAAAAAAACCTTCGGTATCGTTATCTTGCGGCCAGATTCTTAAACAGTTTTTTGTTTGTTGGTTGTAGGTTACCTTATTGAATTCTTTTATTGCTTCTGATGTTTTTAAGTCAGGGAGGTTAATTTTTTCAACTTTTGCGTTTGGGTTATTTTCTAAGAACTTTGAGATGGTTTGTTGTGTACCTGAGAGACGGACGTCTGGACTTACTGCTTTGCCGGCCATGGTTTCAGGTATGTTGTCGGTTACGACGGTGGTGAAATAGGTTTGGGTATCGGTGAGATAGAACTCCATGACTGCAGGATTCTTGCTGATGGGGGCTGCTTTTAATTTGTAGCCGTCCATTTCGTTGAGGAGATAGGTGAGATGGGTTGGTGTAATGACGGATTGTCCTTGTTCTGCAAGCTCGGCTGCGTTCTCTGGAAGAAGTGGCTTTGGGATGTCTGGTTTATTGATGTTGTTCGGTTCGATGACTAAGAAATAGGTTGCACCAAATACTGCGATGATTGCTAGTACTGCAAGGATTGCCATGATGATTCCAAAGAATTTTCTCATTGGCTGCATGCCTCATAGATGTTTATAAATGCTTGCTCTATTTTATTTTTGGGTATGGCCGAGAATGCAATTCTTATTTTGTCGCCTAGTGCGATGATACCCATATCGTATTCCTTGAGTAATTTTTGCCTTATTGTTTCTGCATCGTGGTTTTTTAATGTAATACACATGAAGTAGCCGGCGTTAAAGGGTAGTGTGGTAAATTGTTGCTCGAATTCTTTGTGTTCTTTGAGAACGTGTTTGACTTGTTCGTAGCGTTCTTTTAGGATGTCGAAATTTTGCTTTGTTTCTTGATCGTAGGTGTCGCTTTGATAGGCTTTTAGTAGTATGTTTTGGCTCAGATTTGAGGCGTTGGAAATATTTCCTCGAATGGCGCCGGCTGCTTTGTGTTCTAGTGCTTCGTACGTTTCTGTTGTTGCACCTTTGCTGTTGAAGGTTAGAAATCCTACGCGAAAGCCCCAGGCATAGTCTCCTTTTGTGGCTCCATCGATTTTTATGGTTAAGAGGTTTTCGTGGAGGTCTGCGAGATAGGAGAAAAGAGATTCTTGGGGTTGTTCGTAGATGAGGTCGATGTAGGCGTCGTCTAGTATTACTAGTATCTTCTTCGTTTCGGCTGCTGCTTTGATGGTGTCTGCTATGTCTTGGCACTCTTCTTTCGATGGCATGTAGCCAGTGGGGTTGTTTGGGAAATTGAGAAGAAGAATAGGGGAATCTTGCTTTTCGAGAGCTTGTTTGAGGGCTTCGGTGTCGAATTTATTGTTTTGGAAGGTATTGAATGGTTCTAGGGTTGCATTATAGGCTTGCGCGAATGTTAATTTGTAGTTTCCCCAGAAGAGGTCGGGGGTGAGGATGGTTTTGTTGTCGGCAAAGAGATAGCCGGTAATGGAAAGTGCATTGGTTAATCCATTAGTTACTAGTGGTAGTGATGTCGCTGCCGTTAATGATGGATTCTTTTTTTTGGTGAGGTCTTTCCATGTTTTCCTTAATGCTGGGGGGCCTTGACTAGGGGCATAGGGATAGATTTCTTTAGGTTCGAGAGTGATGTGTTGTTTTGTAGAGGGGAGGTGCATCGGGACGTTATCATCGTCAATTGCGATGCCGATGGTGGCGTTGATTGATTTTGTTTTTGCGTCTGTGGTTTGGGCGAGGATTCCTGCTTTGGGGTAGAAGATGTTTTTGCCGCGCTCAGATAATAGTTCAAGAATAGCTGGATTCGTGGACTCGATTTGTTTGTTTAATTCCTCTGCTTGTGGATTCATTGTAGTTTTCTTGCTAGTTTTGAAAGTTCTGCTTTGTTGACGCCTTTAGTGGTGTCGACAACGATGACTTTTTTGTGGCGTTTTCTTGCTTCTTCGAGACAGACGTGGAAAATTTCACACTCGATGTTTTCTTTTATCTTCTGTTGGTGATACTTTCTTTTTTTAAGTCTTGCTGCGAGCTTTTCGATTTTGCAGATGGTTACGATGCAGGTATCTACTACTTTTTTTGGTAGATGGTGGGCGAGATGGGAGTCGATGATTACTCCTTTTTCGTCTTTAGCGTCTTTAATTTCCTGCAGTAGGATTTTGTTGAGTTCTTTGGTGTCGATGACATGACACTTTCGCTTTTTGTCGTAGTCATCTTTTAGGTTGTTTTTTCGTAATAATGTGTCGACGTGGAGATGCTTGTACTTGAGTATTTTTCTTAGATTGTTGGCTAGTGTGGTTTTTCCTGAGCCTACGGATCCGGTGATGATGACGGTCTTCATGATGTTTTAGAATAAGATGCAGTATAAAAGCGTTGCTAGATTTTGTTCTCTTGGATGCAGGTCTTGAACTCTTCGGTTTCTTGCCAGTTGCATTTCCCTTGGTTGCAGCCACAAGTAATTTGTCGATAGCAGGCATATTCCTCCTTCCATTCGCAGGTGGTGTATGATGGATTGTCGTTTGCTTTCTTGCAGACGGTGGAGGAGCAGCCGGAGGTCATGCAGTCTGCATCGGTTTGGCATTCTGCGTCAGGATTCGGTTCTTCTGGAATGTTTTGAGGTTCGGGTTCGTCTTGTACCTCGCAAGCAGTAAGGAGAAGTATTACTGAAAGAAGGATGATTATGGTTCGCATACTGGTTTCTTGGTTGATGCGTTTATTTACTTTTTGTTTTTAGAACGAATCCATTCTACTAGGAGCATGATGGCTATTGCGAAGAGTGATCCGAAGAGGAACCAGAGCGCTAGGTTGGGTTCTGTTACTATCGTTGGGGCAGATTCTGCGATGAGTTGTGCAGGTGCAACGGCTGCTTCTTGGAATGAGTCTGCGGATTTTGCGAATGCTGTAGGGGCTGCTGCGAGAGATGTTTGAGTAGGTTGCGTTACTTTTTGTAGAAAGGGGATGGTTGAAGCTGCTAGTCCCGAAATGAGTGCAACGGGGAGGATTGATCTTAGCTTTTCTTTGAGGCCGTGCGTGGTTTTGGGTGCAATAATCACATATTTATTTGCTAATTTGTAGTGATTGACTTCCTTGCCTTTTTCTGAGTAATGATATTCGTCTGATTCTATTAATTTTGCCTGCATGAGATGTTTGAGATTGTAATGTACGGTGGGGAGGGGGATGGTTAGTTTCTTTGCTAGGTCTGAGGCCGTGGTGTCTTGCTTGTCTGCTAGATAATCGAGAATTTTTCTACAGGAGTCGTTGCTGATGACTTGGGCTAGGGCTTTTGCTTTGTCTTCTTGTAAACTTACTAGCACGAATGATTCTTTTGCCATGGTAGTATTGTTGTTACCTTGTTTAAAAGGGTTTTGAAAGGTTTTGAAAATCAGAGATTTTCAAGACCTTAGAAAATTTATAATTTTCGTAAGGTTTAAGGTAGGTAGAAGTTATGCGGCTCTCTTCCCTGTTTCTCTCTTTGGGAGTTTCCTTTCATGAAACTCTTCCAGTTCTCGATCTGGCGCCTCCTCTATATCGGTTACTTTCTCCGACCACATTATTCTTTCGTTGACTGTCTCAATAAGCTTTTCGATCGTCTTTTTCTGTGGCGGTCCAAAGGGGATGTTGCTGGGGATTACTCGGTGCATGCCATAGGAACCTGGTGATTGGGCGCCTTGATAAAAGACAAGTCTTTCTTTCAGAGGCATGCTGCGGAGATCGCGTATCTTGTCCTCTACTGCGTGCTTGCACCGCCCTATATCATGGGGTGTTAACTGCATATGTGCTGCCATTCCTGATTCTGTCATTTCTTCAACATATTTGTCGATCTCTTTTAAGGCTGTTCTCTCTAGGTCTTTGAGCAGTCCTGCTTCGATAAATATGAGACTGCGATCATGTCTGCGTGCCTCTCGGATGGAATCTTGTTCTTGTTCTGTGGCTTTTCTTCTTCTTTTCGTTATCCCTAGCCAATCGGTGAAAAAATTCGCTATAATGAGTATCATACTTGCTTTTTATCTTTCTCCTTTATAATAATTGCCGCAATATTTTAAAAGTGTTGTATGTTAGCGGTTGTATGCAAAAGACTATTGCTTTAGATTCTTCGCAGAAACAAGAAATGATCGATGTTACTGAGAAGGTAGCTGCGGTTGTTGCTTCGTCGGGTTTTTCTGAAGGGGTATGTCATGTGTATTGTAAGCATACTTCGGCTGCGATTATCATTAATGAGAATTATGATCCGAAGATCTGTGATGATATTATTACTTGCTTAGACAAAGTTATCCCTGCTGGCGGCTGGAAACATGATGTAGTCGATGGGAATGCGGATGCTCATATTAAGGCGGCAATCATTGGCGCTTCGCAGACGATTCCGGTAGCTGCTGGGAAATTGGTGTTAGGTCGGTGGCAGGCGATTACGTTCTTTGAGTTAGATGGGCCTAGAAGTGGAAGAGAGATTGTAGTCACGGTTGTTGGTAAAGATTAACTTTTGATTAAGTCGAAAAGGTCTGTAAGAGTAACAGAGCTTGATAACCAATCTTGAATCTTTCTTACAAGAAGGGACTCTGCGGTGGCGCCTTCCTTTCGTACCCTTAGTGTGATTCCGCCAGGGCCTTCCCAGATCTGGTACTCGAATACCTGGTTAGGATCTCCATCCAGGACTTCCTCGAAGATGAGCTCGGTTAATTTTTCTATGTACTCTTCATGATCTGATTCTTCGAAGGTAACTGATGCAGCCGTAAGTTCATCGAGTGTGGTGAAGCTGTCCCAGTAGCCACGATCCTCTGCTAATGCTGCGGGAATGAGCAGCATTATTGTTATGATCAATAGTTTCTTTTTCATTTTCTATGGAAAGGGGAATCCGATGGAGATGCTTATGTATCCCTCTCCGTCTCCCTGTAGTTCAAAATAATCTCCTCTGTCCTCTAGATTCTGGCCTGTGGGATTTATCATGTCTACGCCCAAAATACAATCACCTGGCAAAAATCTGTTTCCGAAACTCTGCACGGCATCTTCTAGTGCGGCTTCCCCTTGGCCGGAGCCGGAGCCTATCAACACAGGAGTAGTTGGTGGCGGTGCAATCATTTCTCCATTCGTTAATTTAAAGAGGGTTGCACATTGGCTGTTTCCTAGGCAGACTCCTCGTACACCGAACGGATCTGTGGAAGATCCATCTCCAGCTTCTGGAGTGTAGCATCGTTCCCCTGGAAACATTTGGAAATTTCCGTTTCCGTAATAAACTACTTTTCTCTTTGAGCAACAGGTACGCTTGCAGCGATATGCAGCTCCTTCGAGGCAGTTGGGATGGAAGGTTTCTCCTGAACAAGGTAATATGCCATAAGGGTTTTCTTTTATGTATATGGGTGCTGGTTCTCCTATTTGGTAGAACTCCTCACATCTCGTATTGCAGAAATCATCACGTTCGCTTTGAGATACCTCCGAACTTAGCAGTCCAAGTTCTATGTAATTTGGAATGATGGCACTATAGCACTGTGGGCAGCATGCTGCTCTGCTTCTGGGAGGGGATACCTGAACGAGGTTTCCAGTGATGGTTTCTGAAGCCGTTATTTGCGGTTCTGCTATGCTTGTACTTGTAAGAAAAAGAAGCGTGATGACCAACAAATATCCGTATCTCGCCATTTTCTTTTTCTTGGGGCAGGAGTATATAAATTTGTCTATCGCTTTTTGAGGGTTAGTTTAATAAACCAGTACTGCTGAAGTTATCATTGTGTAGGTTTACCTATATGTTACGAAAAAAAAGAGGGCAGATAGAGATACAGTTTAATTGGATCTTTGTTTTGATAGCTGGCGGGCTTATTCTCACTTTTTTTATCACGGTGGTGAACAAACAGAGGGATGTTTCTGCACTTCGTACAAGTGCTTCGGTTGCTACTAGCTTAGCATCTATCTTCACTGGTGCTGAAATTTCTACTAATACGGTTAACGTATTTGATCTGCCGCAGACCACGGTAGATTTTGAATGTGGGAGTTACGCGATTGGGAGTGTTCGAAAGCAGACGGGAGATAATGTTGTTTTTGCTCCTACTCGGATAGAGGGTCGAAAGATGATCACGTGGGCGCGCGATTGGAGTGTTCCGTACAGAGTGATGAACTTTCTGTATCTGACGGATCCGGTGATTCGGTATATTATTGTGAATAATAGTAAGGATTTGGGGAAAAAGATTTTTGATACTCTTCCAAGGGAGATGAATAAAGAGGTTATTGATGTGGTTGATTTTGCTGGATTAGAAGATCGGAATGATCCGCACATTCGGTTTATTTTTTTGGGAGCGGTAAATGGTGATGTTTTTCAAAATTCATTGTTGAATGTGGATGATGAAAAAATTAGTGCGGTTGCCTTTCCTGACTTGCAGGGCAAGGATAGTATTCCACGGTTTGGGAATGTGGAGTTTTATAGGAAAGAGGGTTCTGCCTTTGAAGATCCTCCTGCAAAAACATTTTACATGAACGATGATGCGTTGTTTGGTGCGATCTACTCTGGGACGGCTGAAAACTATAATTGTGCGATGCGTAATGCGTTTTCGCGGTTGGCGTTGGTGAGTAGCATTTACGTTAATCGCAGTTTGGAGTTGCAGAAGTTTTATGGTTCTGGAGGATGCTTTACGTTTCATCACGATCGGTTTTTGAGTGTGCTTGAGTCTATTGCTACTGACTTGAGTGTTTCGTATCCGCATCGAACAGGGATAACTCCTCTTTCGAATATTCAGGACAATATGGTAAGTTTGAAGAATGATCAGAACCGGCAGTTACAGTTATTGAGTTGCGAGTTGATTTACTGATGATGAAGCCAGCATTCCGCATATCTGCGAAAAGGAAGGGACAAATACAGATGGGGGAAAGTGTTGCTATCCTCTTTGTCTTCTTTATTCTGATTGTGTTTGGTTTTGTGTTTTACATGAAGATCTTGGGGAGCAGCTCTCAGGCGGAGTTTCAGGAGAATATCCAGCTGCAGGCGATTGGGGTTGCGCAGAGAGTTTCTTTTTTACCGGAATTGCAATGTTCTAGAGATAATGTGCGGAAGGAAAATTGTATTGATTTGTTTAAGTTGTCGCATATCGATGAAATTGTTCCTGATAATCAATTGCATTATTTTGATTTATTTGGGTTTAGTCGGGTAACGGTTCAGCAATTGTTTCCTTCGGGCGGAGATTTGTTGATTTATGAAAATGTTCCTGCAACGTTCACCGATAAATTGTCTACGTTTATTCCTACTTCCTTGTACGATGCTACCACCGGGAATTTTAATATGGGCGTGTTGGTGGTTGAGGTGTACTCATGAGGCGCGGTCAGATGGAGATTATGGGGCTTGCGGTTATTGTGATATTGATCTCGGTGGCGATGCTGTTTGCAATCCGTTTTGTGGTGTTGAAGGAGCCGGCATCCTATAAGCAGTCGTTTACGCAGACGGAGATGGCTTCTAATATGTTGAGTTCGATCTTGCGGACTACGGTGGTGAATTGTAACAAGATGACGTTTGAGGAGGTGTTCCAGCACTGTGCTAAGAATCAGGGGAATGCTTTGATTTGCTCTGGCGAAACGACCTGTGACTTTTTGGAGCGGGAGGTTCCGTTGATTTTTAATGCGACGTTTGATCAGTGGAGGGTTAAGTTTAGATTTACAGCTGCAACGCAGGCCGGATTTTCGGTGTTGAAAGCTGGCCCAGGTTGTCCGGCTGGGTTTAAGAGTAAACCGTATCCGATTCCTTTGGATACGACGGGGTTGAATACTCTGATTTTGAAGATGGATATTTGTGATTGAACGGAAATATTTAAATACTAGAAATATCGGTGTGATTGTATGGATAAAAAAGGTCAGGGATTGCCGTGGCAGGTTATTATCATCGGCATTATTGTATTAGTTGTTCTTGTTGTGGTGTTTGTGATTTTTAAGGGCTCTTCGACGAATTTTGCTAAAGATTTGGAAAAGCAGGAAGGTGAGAGAGAAGGTCTTAAGGGAGAGATTGAGGACATTTTCGGTGGTAGTAGTGATGGTACTTGTAGGCAGAAGGTTGGAGGTTGTGATCCTATTGGTAACTTGGGTTCTAGGAGATGTCCTTCTGGATGTATAGATAATTCTGGAACTTTTGATACTACCTGTAATTTTCCGTCCTGTTCTTCTGAGCGGACTAGGGGAAGTTGTAGCTCTCCTTGTGAGTGGATTCCTAATACTTAATTTCAGAAATATCCAAAACATTTATATAACAAATTCATGGAAATAAGATGATGAAGAAAAAGGGACAGGGGTTACCGTTGAACGTTATCATCATAGCAGTCATTGTTCTGTTGGTGTTGATTGTGATTTGGGTTATTTTTACGGGTAGGATTGGTACATTTAGTACTAAGGTTGTGGAGCAGGAGAACGAATTAGAAACTGATAAGATTGCTAATATTTTGGGAGTTTGTAGTGCTATTACTGATGTAACGCAAGATGGTGCCTGCTTTAAGGCCGCCAACTGTGAGATTAAAGCCGCAAAATGTGTTCCAAAAGTAGCCATATAGTATTGATTGAAGAAGTTTGGAAATGAAATTTACTAAAAAAGGTCAGGGCTTGCCGTTGAATGTTATTATTCTGGCGATTATTGTGTTGTTAGTATTGGTTGTGATTTGGGTTATTTTTACGGGTCGGGCTGGTACATTCAGTGAAAAGGCTACGAAGGCCCAAGATAATGTGGATGGCATCGATGTGGATGATACGGGAGCACTTACTGGGCTTCCAACAGATATTTTAGGTGGATTTATACCGTTCATTCCCATCTTTAGGCGACGGAAGCGTTTATTCTAAGTTATCGAAAGGTACATAGAAATTCCATTTCTGGTACCATTGGAAATCTCCGATTTCCAAAAGGTTTATATACTACTTGAGCTGATTTGTATCTATCAATATCTTGGAATATATTCAGAGGTGTCATATATGAAAAAGAAAGCACAGGGACTAAGTCTTAACACGGTTATTATTGCAGCTATTGTTCTTATTGTATTGGTTGTTCTTTGGGCAATCTTTACGGGTAGAATGGGAGCTTTCAATAAGGGATTGGATGAGCAGCAGGAAGGATTAACTTGCGATAGTGCAGCTATCGGTGGAGTTGTACAGGATGCTGACGCCGAGGGTGGATGTCCAACAGGCTCAAAAATCGCTGGAAGCTTTAACTTGGCTGATGGTAAGATCTGCTGTACGCAGTTCTAATTTTTTTTCCTTTTTATGTTAAAGATTAATGATGTTTCTGCATTTAAGATTATTATTTTGTTAGTGTTGTTAGCTATTCTTTGGATGATGATACAGAAACTGGTTCTTTTTAACGATACGTTTGTTATTTTGGATGCGGTTGGGTTGTCATAAGACATTTCTGGTGTTGCGAGAGTGTATTTTCTTTCCTCGTTCATCTCTCGGTGGAAAACAAATGTTTATAAACTTGGTTTCTACAGGTAGTGGTATGGATAAGAGAGGGCAGGCAACAGAGACAGGCTTGCCTATGGGGTGGATATTGATCTTGGTATCCCTCGCATTTATCTTTGCGGTTGCAATATTTTTGTTAAGAGGTCAGATGGCTGAATTGAACCCATTCAAATGAGTAAGGAAAAAGATTCTTGGTTATTGAGATTTAAGCAGTACCTTTTTCCTGAGAATAAGAAAGGAATGTCTGAAGGTATTATTGTTACGGTTATTATGATGGCCGTGATTATGATTATTGCTTTGCGATTTTATTCGTCAGCATTTGCGTTGATGAGAGGTATAGGGGAGGATTATTTCTTTTGTTTGGCTAAGAAAGTGGTTAGTGCCTATACTAAGATTCCGATAGCAGGTATCACTGTGTGGGGTGCTAGTTGTACTCCCATTTTCCATACACTCTCTTTGGTGGGTGATTCTGATGATCCTAGTGTTGTTGATCTTAACGATCCGTTTGCGAAAGCTGACATTAAAAATATTGCTAAGTGGTATAATGAGCCGAGGGATAGTTTAGAGGATCAGAATGATCGCATGAAGAAAGATAAATTTGACGGTCCGGGAGGCATTGCCGAATATCTCACTAATAAGGATCCTTTACTTGGGAAAAATGGCAGGGTTCCTTTTTTGGTTGAATATCGTTTTGAGGAAGCTATAGCAAAGGCGATGAAGCGGTGTTGGGGACGAAATGGGCAGGGAGATCTGCCTATTGGAAAACAATGGCACGATGCAGGTATTTTTGATGAAATTACTGGTGCCTCCACCGTTATCTATTGTGATTTGTGTGAGGTTATTCAATTCAGAGATGATGTCGCTACTCTATTTGCTGGTGGGTCTACTATGGATGCCTTCCTGAAGAATAATCCTACCAGTAGAGTTAGCACAGAGAGTTTTTGGGAGTATATTAAAGATGATTCTCTAGTGAGTGACTTTTTTACAAGCTATCCCTATGATATTGAGAAAAAATCTTCGACTGATAAGCTTAAAAACAACGATCTTGCTGTGGTGTATAAGCGGTTTAATAAGCAACAACTTAGTCAGCTATCGGCTGAAATTGCACGACGGTTTTCAGGCAGTCCTCCCGAGGAGATTTTTGATGTCGTTCAGCTGATGCCGCTTGATCAGTACCAGGTTAGCTGTAAGCTTAAAGAAGTGGAGGCGAAAGTGAAATGAGATTGAAGAAAGGTTTAGCATTTAATCAACTGGTCTTGTTTATCTTAGCGGGCATCGCTTTGGTCTTTTTGTTGTTTTATGTTTTTCAGGCACAGAATGAAGGGACTAGTCTGCTTAAAGATATCGGTAGTTTTTTTTGAACATGATGCGCAATAAAAGGGGTTTTTTGGTATGGTCTAACGTAGTCGAGATAGTTATTGGTGCGATTGTTCTTGGATTGATTATTTTTGCAGTGTATCCTGATGCTTTTTCTTCCTCGAAAAAGCTCCTCAATAATACTCGCGCGGACTTTACCGGGAAGACTAAATTTACCCCGTATAAAGCGGTGTTTACTGCAGAGGAGCATATTATTGATGATTCTATGAATGCTTTGATGTGTGCTTTTTCTTCTGTTGCTAAGGGATCTGTAGATCCTTCTTGGTGTCTTGGATCAAAGACTCCTGACAAAGACGAATCATCCGACTCTGAGAAGGCGAGTTGTGAAGGAGTACTATTTGGAACTGATAAATGCGTGAACTGCGAGGTTACCCCTACACTTCCGCTTGGAACAAAGATTGTAGACAATGCCGCTAGTATTACAGACGCAATGAGATCATGCCTGCGAAAACATAACCGTATTTCTAATCCGGTGCTTTGTGCTCGACTTACCTTTGCTCCTTGGAAGCGTGAGCTCTTGTCAAAAAGAATAGAATTAGATACGGCAAGAGTTTCTGAAGAACTCGGTGATGAGATTGCTGAATTGTCGGCTTTGACAGCCAGTTTGGATGCGCTTCTTAAAGAGGAAGAGAAAATCTCAGAAGAACTCGCCACCGAATTCCAATTTCCGGAAATTGCTTCTGAAAGAAAAGCACGATTGGTTGAGATTGAGCGAGAGCGCAAAGATGCAGTTCAACGCATTGAGATTCTGGAACCGCTGGTCGATTCAAGGAAACAACGGATCTTCAAAGAGAACTCGGTTGCAGTATTGGAACTTCCAAGTAGCAGATTTTTTACTTCTCAGCTCCTCTTTACCGATTCGGATCGCCAGTTGGGATTAAAGAAAGATCATATCTCCTTTGATATGCATTACGTTTCTGATAAAAATCAACTCGATTCGCGATCATATGGAAGGGAAATCTATCTCATCTTGCAGAAGGGAAACCGATTTGTCTTCACTGATAAGAATCTCCCTCAAAATGTTGAACAGCGCGGAGCGGTCTGCACTCTCTCTGGATTTGAGCTTCCCCAAGATACATCTAAGCTCAGCAATTATATCCCTAATCTTGGAGATCCTGAGTATCTCGTATACTATGAGAAATTTCCGGAAAAAGAAAAAGCTTCCTGGCAGACCCATGATTTCTTTTGGATTAATGTTGGACTTGTTGTCCAGGGAGTTTTCGCGTTTGTGCCTGCTATTGGTCCAGCTGTGAAGGCTCTGCGAGGGACTAAAGCAGCGGGCGAAGCTGCTGCAGGAGCTCTGGCAAAGGCTGCGAACTCAGTTGATAATTTCGACGAAGCTGGAGAATTGCTTGCAAAAACTAAAAATCTCGGTAAAAGTGGAGGGGTGGTAGGTAAGACTATTTCGCAGGTGGCTGAAAGTGTCAGTGATGCATCTCCTTATCTCGCAAAGGAGCAGCTGAAGAAGATTGACGATGCTGTTGATTTTGTCTTTGATGCTTACAAACGACAAGGAAAAAGTTCAAAGACCTGGGTGAAGGATGATCTCCTTAATGTAGCTATCTCAACTAAACATGGGACGAAGAAAAAAGGGCTGGATGCTATGGAAACTATTTTACGTGGTGAATTACAAAGGGCTGGATTTGGGAATGACATCATTGACGGTACTGTTAAAAGAGTTATCGGAAAATTAACTGATGCTACACGAAAGACTTACATCTCCAAGCACGCCTTGAAGCAAACAATGAAGGAGGTTACTGAAGGAGTCTCTAATAAAAGGGCGGCTGAAGCACTTGAACTGATTATTAAGCGAAACAATGCTGAAGCTTTTTCTGAGGTGCTTTTCAAGTCGGGCCATTGGGATGATACTATCGAGACACTCCAGAAGCAATTTGCGACTTTTGATGATATTGGAGGGATCACACTTTCAAAAAGACTTAGGTCTTCAGATGAAGTACTTAAACAAATGTGGACTAAAGATTTAACTGGGCTTTCACAGGCAGATGAGGTAGCTGCAAAGGCCATCATAGGTAACCTTGACGAGTCTGCAAAAGGGATCTGGAACAGCAAGTTCGTTACTGCAGTTAAATCCAATACAAAAAGTGCTGATGAGTTTCGTTTGGCTGGGACGCTCTGGGCGAAAAATAGTGCTAAAAGCATTGGCAACTGCATTACTGTAGGTGGATTTATCATTGCTGCAGGCGTTGCCTCTCAATTTATTAGTGATGGTACTGTTGCTGTGGGTGCTGGTGTGGGTGCGGCTACACTCCTCATAAAAGGAACTCCCTTGAGCTGGGTTTTCAATGGTCCCTTTCGTTCTGCTACTGGATGTATGAAATTCCTACGGTATAATTATTTACCTGTGGCTATTGGTTTTGGAATGCTCTACAATCTTGAGGAAAGTAGGAATCAAGCATTCGTGCCAATGGGACCAAACACCATTGGTGTTGCTAAGCCCAAACCCTATAAGATCCCCCCAAAACCGTACGATCCGGTAGGAATTGAGAATCTGTACCTTACAATGAATAAGGATCCTAGCCAACCTCCTGAGCGATTTTTTATGGCTAGTCCTTGTAAGGCAGATTTACTAATCGCAAAGAACTACTGCTCCTGTCAGATGAATGATGGAGATTTTGGTTACTATTTTTCAGGTGAAGATGGAAAAGGTAATCGAATACAACCTATTGAGGCAATTGGGGTGGAAAAGACTGTCGAAACCGTGTGGGATACGTTTAGCGCTGAAGAGAAGAAGGAATACCTTACAGTCAAAGACTGGTCCTTCAAAAAGACTGTGAGTCAGAGATATGGACTCGAGTCCCGCATCAATCAACTCCTACCAAAAAACAGATTTTTAGAAAAAGATCCCTTGGTGTTAGAGAGAACCGAGCTTTTTAAGTTTCTCTTTCCTGATGCGGAGACTTTTGTGATGATGATGGGGCATGTATTGTTCTCGGGATCTGTAAACCATGTAGGAACTCCTTATGGAAAAAATGATAAGATTGAATTCCTTCTTGAATTAACTCCTCTTCTTGATCTGGACGAGGTACGGTTTCGGCGATTTCTCGAGGTTTTTTCTAGCAATTTCGTCTCCGACCTTACTTCTGTCTCCATCGTTTCAGGTGAACTTTCTCTTGATGATTGGGATAAGGAGGAACTAGCACATCTCGTACGAGGGCTCTTTTATGAAAATCCCAACATTGACTCGTTTGATCTCCCCCAAACTTTTAAATCTGTCTGGAGGTTACCCTTTTCTAAGAGATTTTGGAAAAACCCTAGGGAGAAGCCAAGCGATGTATTAGAAATTAATTGGGACCTTATGAGAAATACTGAGCGTCATGAACGGCTCAATAATATTTTTAGTCATAGAGGGCCCATTGAAGACCCTACTAGTTTAACATACCTCTATAGTTCTCCAGATGAGACATTTGTTTTTTCAAAGATTCAGTTGGAATGGTCAAGATTGCAGGATCGACGAGAAAGAAATCTTCCCTTGTTCCTCAATTCTCCAGCTAACAATTATGGAAACTTAGTTTGGTTCAAATCTACCAGTAAGCTCATTTATAAGATGCAAATGAAACGATTTCTCAAGAGTGATTATCTTGATGATCTCATTAAGGATATTTTACCTCGGAACTATATTGTAGCTCAGCCCACCGCAGAACAAGTCAATGCAGTCAAGGTATGTAGGGAAACCGACGTCGTGCAGACTTTCGTCCCTACGAAGACGAATCGGTTCTCTGGATCAAGAAGAGTTACTATTCCTTGCGTTTCTGCAACTCCGCGCCTCGATTCCTACTCTAACTGGAATGGGGGTAACAATTTTTGCTATACTGGAAGAAATCTTAATCTTGAATATGCTACGACTGCAGCTAATGTGGCAGCGATAATCGCAGCTGTAGCGCTGATTCCTATTTCGGGAGGTACATCGGCAGGTGCCGTTGTGACCCTTGCAGTCTCAGGTGTCGAACTAGGTGCTGTAGCGGGTTCATATGCATTACAAAAATGTGGTGCTTGGCCTCGACATATCCCTTCCGTGTCTGCTTGCTTTGGAGGTACCGGAGATACGTCTCGTGATTCAAAAGAGATTCAGGAATGGCAGAAGAGCGGGTGGGGCACACTTAGTATTGGAAAAACTTAGGACAATCGGATAAGCGTAGAAGTTTCATCCTCGTTTAGAATTCCCACCATCACTCCACCGTCATGGATATTGAAGTTCTCCTGGAATCTTGAAATGTCATCTTCTATTCGGTCTATATATATCCCTTTTACTTCTGAGGAAAAATCAACTGCCTGTTCATTTTCGAAGAAGCGTCCCCAGTAGATCACGGATTGTGGATACTTCTCCTTCCAGTCTAGGTCAAGGAAAATGTAGGCCTCAGGAGGATCTAACTTTTGCAAAATGAATCCTTCTGGGATACCATCGTAAGGTTGCATCTTCGGGGTGATTCTCATTTGAACTCTCCCGTCTTGATCAGCATACACTTGCCTGAAATGTTTACCTTGATACCATCCTTCTAAGGCAAATGTGGTTGCGGTAGTAGCGGAAAGGTATTGCAGCCCTTGTTCGTTGAGGAAGCTCTTGCCCGCCGTTGCGCCCTGCAAATCGACACCCGCTTGTGTTTGAGAAGTTCGTATGATCCACGTTTCTGGGTCGGCTTCATTGATACCTGGCTCTCCGAAGAGCCAGAAACTTGCTGCGACCATCACTACAAGCGCTATTACCAACCAAACAATCGCTTTTTTGTTCATTGCTGCTATACTGGATTTTCTGTATAAATAGCTTTCCCTTTGCAAAGGTTTAAATATTTGAAAATGGAGTTTTTGTGTATGGTTCGGAAAAAGGGTCAGGGGCTTTCGTTTACGATGATTATCATCGCCTCGTTAGGGGTGTTGGTATTGATTATTGTTGGTTTTATTTTCAAGGAGAGTATTCTTACATATACTAAAGGTTACAAAACAACTGCTGATTCTGCTTTAAATCAGGCTGATGGAACTGCATGTAAGAGTCTTTTTGATACTAATAGAAAATGTGCTGATACGCCTCCCACTCCTGCTAACGGGAGAACTTGGGAAAAGGTTACAGGCACCTTTAGTGATTGTGGAGATAAGGATTGCTATCAGAGTTCTCCTATAGTAAATAACTGAGCCAGCCAAAGATGGGGCTAAGAAAAAATAAGAAAGGGAGTGTTGTCGACCAGCCCTGGACTGAAGTCTTGCAGATGACGATATTGGTAGTCTTTCTGATAGTGTTTATTCCTGCAGTTGCTAAATGGTGCAGTCAGTCTCAAAAAGCACATATTCAAAATGTGAATTATGAGACGTTTGATTCAATTGCAGAATATGTTACTCAGTTTCATAAGGGTCAGGCGTCGAGTATTCCTTTAGCTCTCACCACAAATAATATTATTAGGCTTTACTCTCGCTGTACGGAGGCTAGTCAGGTACGCGGGGTTGACTGTGCATCTGAGCCGAAGATGTGTTTGCAGTCGACGGGAGCCGAAAAAATAGCTCCGTATTGTCACCAGATTTTGAGCAAGGAGGGAGAGATTGTTGATTTTGATTTCAAGGAGGGAGATGATAAGATTGCGACTGTAGATCTGGGGTTTTCTATTGAAAAGAAAGTTGATGCTAGTAAAGATAATTCTAAGGTGCAACATACCTTGATTACGTTAAGTACATTGAAAAAATAACATAAGATATATAAACTCATTTCTTCGAGGGAGGGTCTATGGGAAAGAGGGGCCAAAGCGAGATACCTGCCGTTATTCCTATAGCTATTTTTGGTCTTTTGTTGATTGCGGCGTTTTATTTTCTACCGATTATGAAGGAGATTGTCAATATTACTGAGGAAGTAGGATTTGAGGCTAATTTTCTTGCACGGGATGTTGCGATGGTGATTAATACGTTGTATGCCTCTCCCGGGAATATGATTGTTACGTATGATAAAAATATGAAATGGTTTGGTTTGCGCATTAAGGATAATGTAGTTGGAATTCACGATGAAACAAGGCCGATTACTGAACTAGCAAGCTATCCTTTTCTTGCCGATCGACATGCAACGGTCAATGAAGGTAGTTTGGCGCCACGGTTTGCTGGCGAGAAGATTTCTACTAATCTCGTTGAGAAGACTAAGGTGAAACCGGTGTTTGCGCGCATTAATGATGGATTGTTTATGGATCAAGGAGATGGATCTCGCGCTTATTCCTTGCATAGCCTTGATTGTGAGGTAGGTAAACATGGTTTTAAGCACATTATAGTTGATGCTGCTCATGGTGCAGATGATGGGCATGTTTACAATGGGCGTAGAGAATCTGAACTCACTCATGTCTTTGGTAGTAGTTTGGAACTGCTGCTTTCTACTCAGATCGAGGATGTTTTTTACACTCGAATGCAGGATGGTCGGAGGAAGTCTACGAATGATATCCAGGCTGCTAGCCAAAAAAAGGAGGTTGATTTAATTGTAAGTATTCACGTTGGCTCGGCGTTCGCTGGGAAAACGATCAAAGCATATTATCTTAAGAATTCTCCTAAGGAGATTCTGGAAGTTTCTAAAGGTCTTGGATGTGAGATTCTGAATAATCTCTTGGATGTTCCTAGTCTTAGCCTTGAGGGAGTTGCTCTTATTCCCCTTGATGAGGCTCAACTTATAGGTGGCGAGGGAGAGGGATTCGTTCCGCTTCTCAGACCTGACGTTGCCGGCTTGATTCTTGAAATTGGCAGCCTGCGCGATGAGGCTAGTTATGCTGAACTTACGAGTACACAAACTAAATCGCAATTGCCAGGGGTTATCCAGGATGCAATTGTCTAGGCTGTTTAATAATAAGAGAGGGTTGTCTGATTTAGTTTTCTATATCATGGGGTACATGGTCGGCATTGTTGTTATCTTAGGATTATTCGCGGTTTTGTTTTTCTCTGTCTTTAAGGGATCTGCCGATACCTACAATATGGAGCATTATCTGTACTCTAGCAGATTGGCATTTAGTGGAGATTCTATTTTTCTGGAGGATAATCTTACAGGAAGGACCTATCCTTGGATTGTTGACTCGGAAAAGATTACACAGGATCAGGTTGAGAAATTGTTCTTGGGAGATCCTGATTTTGCAGGTGCTTTAACACTTCAGGGCCAGAACCCTGTGGGATTTAATCTTGAGCTTTATCGGGCTGCTTCTGCGGTGTATCAGAACGGGAATGTTTTTGGTGGGACTCAGTTGAGGTATCCGGTTGTTGTTGCAGGTAAGACTCTTCATTTGACTGAGGGGGTTATGTTTTACCGATGAAATCGAAAAGAGGGACGGGTGCGGATCGTGCAGTCTTTGTGATGTTTTGGATATTTGTGCTCTTCATTTTTGTCCTGATGACCCAATGTATAAAGCCTCAGATCGCCGGAAAGGAGGAGGTTGCAATTAAAGTTTCATTTGATGAACATACTGATACTGTTTTATTGCTAGGATTGTTGGAGTACGAAGTAGGTACTAAACCCTTGCGCGAAATATTGAGTTATGAGCCTATTGATGGGACGACGGGAGTTGATCGTTCTACAGAAATAAATGAGGCATTGCTTAAGGTATTAGTTGAAACAACCTCTTATAAGAAATTCAAACTTTATTTGGGAGATAGTCTCCTTACTAAAAAATGCACTAAGGGATGTTATGCTTCTAAGAAAGACTACTCTTTTGATTTTGTGTTGCCTCAACGAGATCGAGTGCCTTTGGAGTATCGGCTGGAGCTATATCGATGAAGGACAAAAAAGGATTGATTGCCATGGGTTTGAGTTTGATTGTATTTACTTCTATACTCTTGATGATGTTCTCGCTACAGATGTCTCAAAAGATCGTTCCTTATACTGGGCAGACAGGAGAGTTGCAGAGTGAGCAGCTCAAAGCAATCGCTTCAGGCCATAAGGCATTACTGTATGTCGATCAGAGTGCAGAGTATGTGCTCCAGGATACGATAACTGAGTTTTTTACTAAGGCCGGAGGAATATGTGAAAACGGTGTTTGGGAGTCTATTGACGAGAGTGAACGAAGTAAATCGATGGAAGATAGGAAACGTCACCGATGCACTCCTACGGAGGGTGCCTTACAGGAGTCTTTTGAAGGATTATTTAATACTCGATTAGATAGTTACCTACTTCGTTTTCCCGGAAAAAATATTCCCCTCGATAACTTTGATTTGGTGTACGAGGAAAAAGGGAGTGGGCTTGAAGTGGTTGGCATTGGGACGAAAGATGCGGTTTTTCCCTCAGCTAGAGCTGCCTCTTTGATTAATGAGGCCGGCATTGGATTGAAGCGACAGAATGCCGCTCGTCGTAGTAAGGATTCGGCGGAGCAGATATGTACAAAAAAATCTAATGAATGTGATGATTACCTCAATGAGATACAGTGTGACTTTGATCCTTGCACATTGGGATGTTATTGGGAGGATATGTGTCGAGAGATAGAGCCTGTTGTGTATGCGATTAAGCCGGCATTTAGAATTAGTTCGGATTATGACTTTTTGAAGGGGATGGATCGGGTGAAGGGTGCTGTAGAGCTGTACAAAGGGGAGTTTGAGCAGTGTTTGTTGCAGGCAAAAGATTATAATGTTGTGCACGAAGGTAGCGATATCGAATGGTGTACTGGTGCGATCCTGGGAGAAAAAGATGGTGTTGAGGGAGAACCTACGCTTGCTCGCATGGTCTCGGAATTTAGTGCGTTTACAGTAACACCGACGGATAATAAGCAAGACTATGTGCTGGTTTTTGAGATAACTGATGATTCTTTTAGTCATCGGTGGGATGGAACGCCGGTTTCGATCAAGATTGGGATGCAGTTTTGGGATAGTTTTAAGCCACTCGCCTATACTGGATTCGAGCAGGAAGAGGTTGAGGGTACAAAGACAGGTAGATTGATTTGGGACAAGAATCCGTCGTCTGATGTGAAGAAGATTATACTCTATGCTAAACAGAAGAGGGAAGGCAAGTGTTCTGAGGGGGAGACGTTGGTGCTACCGTTCAGAGAAATTGAGTATGACTCCGAAAAGGATGAGCCGTATTTTGATCCGTTGTTTTTCCCCTTCCAGGAGAGTGGAATTACATTAGGGGAAACTGAGAGGAAACTGGATTTGCTCAAAGAAACGTGTTTCGTCATTATTGCGGAGGACGATGCGGGCAGTCTTAATGAGTTTGGTAACTTTGGAGAGGGTGCATACACTACATATATTGCTCCACCGATTAATTAATAGTTCTCAACAACCTAAAAGTATATAAAAAGTTGTGAGTTAGCTGTTTTCATGATAAAGATGCCGATAGAGCAGATTATTGCTAAGATTAAGGAACATAGTGGTATTGCCGACGCTGAATTGAACGCGAAGATTGATGCTAAGATGGAGGAGCTTTCTGGATTGATCAGTAAGGAGGGTGCGGCACATATTATTGCTAACGAATTGAGTGTTAAATTATTTGATGCGGTTACTGGAAAATTACAGATTGAGAATATCCTTGAGGGGATGCGCGATGTTGAGGTTGATGGAAAGGTGTTGAACATTTCGCAAATTTCTACGTTTCAGAGGAAGGATGGCGCTCCAGGAAAGGTTGCTAATGTAGTACTTGCAGATGAGACGGGCTCGATTAGGGTTGTATTGTGGGGCGATCATGCTGATTTGACTACAACATTTAAGGAGCAGGATATTCTTAAGGTGAGTTCTGGTTATGTTCGGGAGAATAACGGTAAGATTGAGATTCATCTGAATGATAAGAGTGGAGTTGTTGTTAATCCTGAGGGTGTGACGATGGGCGAAGTTAAGGCGACGCAGCAGAGTAAGCCTGCTAGTCGTAAAAGTATCGCTGCGTTAACGGAAACGGACGATCATGTTGAATTAATGGGTACGGTCGTGCAAGTATTTGAGCCACGCTTTTTCGAGGTTGATCCTACTACTGGAAGAAGGTCGAGACCGGATGGAGAGGGTATTTTTAGAGATGCAACTGGCAATCAGATTACTCCTGACTTTTCGTATGTGATGAATGCGGTGTTAGATGATGGTACTGAAACGATTAGAGCTGTTTTTTTTAGAGACCAGGCACAGGAATTGATTGGGAAATCGAAAGAAGAGATGATGCAGTATAAGGATGCTCCCGATCAGTTTGAGCAGGTGAAGACTGAATTGCTGGGGCACATTGTTAAGTTGACGGGAAAGGTTAAGAAAAATGAGATGTTTGAACGTTTAGAGTTTGTGGCGAATGATGTTGATACTAAGCCCGATCCGAAGGCGGAATTGGCTAGAATTGAAGCTGAAGTGGTTGTTGAGAAAGTTGCTGAAGTGGTTGTTGAGAAAGCTGAGGAGCCGGAAATGGAGATTGTGAATGCGCCGATTGGTGCTCCTGTTGAGGAAGAGGTTGTTGCTGCGCCTGCTGTTGAGAAACCGGCGGAAACGGTAAGTGAGACTCCTGTAGCTGAGAAGCCTGCTGAAACTCCTGCTGTAGAAACGATTGCTGAGAAACCGGCGGAAGTGGTTGCTGAGAAAAGTGACGAACCTGTTAAAACAGAAAA
>CAZBLF010000016.1:0-25336 GCA_964492935.1 uncultured Methanosarcinales archaeon | reverse complement strand
TCGCTCAGGTTACAGGGGAGGATCAAAATTTACCTCTGTACCATTAGATAATCCTGCACAGTTCCGATGGCGAGCGCGGATCCGAAAAGAGCTAAAATCGTTTTATGATTTTCTAAACGAAAGGGAGACTCCTCAGTGGAATGTTCATCTGTGGAAGCCATCAACAGCAGTGAAACCCCAATCAAGGCAACAGGCCCACATATTCTTAGCAGGAACCATTATGTCTACCAATACCTGCAACTACAAGGTACGGCGTGAGAAGGGAGTGCTTAATATCGACGCATCAAATGAGCACACCGTATATGGGAGGTATGACTTATTCTACAGCTATTCTGAAGAGAAGGATAGATTAAAAGTAAATCTCGATAAGAATCTGCCAATCCTTATAGCTGCCCAGGAGGATTCAAAAAGAGTATTAGGATCTCTTCTTTCGGAAACACTCCACTACATGCTTCGTGATGCGACCCTGAGTCACATTCAGGAGGAATTAAACAATTTGCCTGGACAGTCAAAAAGATCAATGCAACAAAAGAAGAAAGATTTCGCAACCATCAGTACTGGATGGCTGCACAAGGAGGAGTCAGTCGTTCACGGATTAGTGGAGCATTACATTTCCGAAAATGCGCAAAAGCTAGGGTTCTCAAAAGAGAAAAGCCATACTCACTACGCCAAGGGCGATCCCCGCTACGATCGGGTACCCCGAATGCAGAAAAAGATTGCTGAATTCGGAATAAACTGGGCCTACAGAGGGTACAAAATCATACCTGCTCAACTCTTCAAAGAGTAACAGCATCTTTTTAAACCATCCTTCATTACCAAATCCATGATAATCGGCATAACAGGAATTTTCCAGGCAGGAAAAACAACCGTAGCACAATTAATTACATCTAAGGGCTACACTCATATCGACGCAGACGCAATAGGACATGAAGTGCTTGATGAACCCTTAATCAAAGAGCGCCTAGTACAAACATTCGGACCTGGAATCCTAGACGACGGTTTCATCAACAGAAAAAAGCTAGGACGGAGAGCCTTTAAACTACCCGAGTCACTCCAACAATTAAACACCATTGTCCATCCCAAAATTCTAGAGACCATTAGAAAAAAAACGCAAGACAAAGAAGAAAACATAGTTCTTGATGCACCCCTCCTATTCGAAACCAATCTCCAAGACATCTGCGATAAAGTCATTGCAGTTACGATAACACCAGCCCTCCAAGAAGCAAGAGCAAAGGATAATGACTGGGAGCAAGAAGACCTCGACAATATCAATAAAGCGCAATGGCCGCAAGAAAAGAAAGAAGAGCTAGCAGATTTCACCATACAAAATAACGGCAACAGCGATGATCTCAAATTACAGGTAGACGTTATACTACAATCTTTATAAAGAGAATTCTATTAACAAGGCATATGAAAGTAGCAATCTATCCAGGAAGCTTTGACCCCATCACCAACGGTCATCTAGATGTCCTAGAACGAGCCCTAAAAATCTTCGACAAGATCATCATTGCCGTAGGAGAACAAAAAGACAAGAACTATCTCTTCAATGCAGAAGAGCGTGTTACCCTAATACAAGAAGCCACAAAACATTTAGAAGTCGAAGTTAAACACTTCAAAGGAACACTAGTAGACTTCGCCGAACAAGAAAAGGCAACCGCCATCGTACGTGGACTTCGCGCAGTATCCGATTTCGATCACGAATTCCAACTTGCATTAATGAATAGAAAATTAAACAAAGAAATTGAAACCGTCTTCATCATGACGCGCGGCATGTATTCCTACCTTTCTTCTTCAATCGTCAAAGAGGCCGCACAATTAAAAGCAAAATTAGACGGCATGGTTCCTAAGAACGTTGAGATAGCACTAAGTAAAAAATTCTAATACTCCCCGTCAGTCTTCTTGCCTTCTTTCTCCAAGTGAATAAAGAATAAACGTTCCTGAGGTGTAGCAGCTGAAACATTCTTCATCTCAACTCGACTATAGCCAAGATTCTTAGCCACAAGAACACCACAAAGTGCAGAAACCGTCTCCCATAGTGCAGGAGAGTCCTTAATCGCATCCCCAAACGGAGTTTTCAGAGATCTAATAATAATAAGAGACTGAGTCCGTTCCACAACCTCCAACTCGCCACCAATCTTACGATAAGCATCCTTCAAAGCAGCAACAACTTGCTCCACAGAAAGCGTCTCAACCCCATGAAAGCGCTTATACGAAAGATCAATATGCTGCGCCGCCTTGATACCAGCCTTCTTTACCAAAACGTGAGCATCTTTCGGTAACAATCCACTCAATTCCACCAAAAGATCATCAAAATAGCCCTCTCGAGTCAGCGTTACCGGGATATACCATAGTTTAGCCATCCCTAACTGTTTGAAATCAACAAGAGCGCGCTGCTGAATAATAGCAAGATATTTGATGATCGTCATCCGATTCAAGCCCAAATACTTGGCTATTTCACTAGAAGTGACCCCAATAGGGCTCCTTTTGATAAAATCTATGATTTTCTGTTGTATATCCGTTGTAAATGCCATAGTCCACCCCGAACTGGTATACAAGATTAGAACCGACGCTGATATTTAAATGTTGTTCAAATTGCTTATCGATAGAAAGCAAAGGTTTATATAGTTGATATGCGCTATTGATTATCAATACTCTTAACGATAGGGCCACTGCGTACACCGCAATAAATAACCCATCCGAGAGTAAGTGAAGTTAATCAAAAAAGAAAAACGAGGTGAAACAACAATGGACAAAAAACTAGGTAATTACTCCTTTACAATCGGAGTTATATTGGCTATTGTTTTAGGTCTTGTTTCATTAGGTTCAGCAACTCCCTGGCTAACATCTCTGTTAGTCGTTTTGGGTCTAATTGTTGGATTCCTAAATGTAACAGGCAAAGAAACAAAAGAATTCCTTACGGTAGCTACGGTTTTAATAATCGCAGCTGCACTTGGTGGAGCATCTAACACCTTAGGTGGTGTAAGCTACATCGGCGCATACCTTAGTGGAGTTTTTAGTCAGGTACTAGCTTTCGTCGTTCCTGCAACTGTAGTAGTTGCTTTGAAGGACATTTGGAATCTAGGACAGAACGCGTAACTGCGTTCACCTTTTTTTCTTTTTTTTCTTTATATCAATGTTCACTTTAGCCTTTGACATATCCTATTGAACGTTGATTATTATGAGACTAAGTCGAGTACAGGTTTATAAACAGAATACTATCTTCTTAACGTATGGAGCGATTAGAATACATCTTGAACCGAATAGGGAGAGTCTTCAAGCCAGCAGTAATCGAAAACAGCGAAGACCACCTCACGTTCGATTTAGGAGAAGAATTTCAGATCCTAGGTTCCGATGCAGGGAAAGAACATTTCGAGGGAGTAGCAATCATAGTGCCGATAATAACCCAAAGAGGAGGCTGGCCCGTTCAGATTGCAGGAACAATTGAATATGCAGATTATGCACAGCTACATTCAGGAATAGCAGTCCCCGAGCATATTGCCAGGCTCGCAGGCCTACCGTACTCAAAATTCCAACCCAAAGAAGATATGGTTGCCTACCCCGTCCCCCGAAGATAACAATGAACATAACTCCCGACCTCCACATCTACGATCTCTGCCTGTATAGTAAGCACCATCAAGCCTTAATCTTCTCAGACGTCCATATGGGCTTCGAAGAGTCATTAAACAAGCAAGGACTCTTAATACCGAGATTCCAATTCAAGGAAATCATGCAACGTCTGGAAAAAGTCATCGAGACCATAAAGAAAGAACAAAACATCCAAAACTTCAAGTCCGTCATCATCAATGGCGACCTAAAACACGAATTCGGAAGAATCTCAGAGCAAGAGTGGCGCCACACCCTCAAACTGCTAGATTTCCTCAACAAACACACCGATGAGATCATTCTGGTAAGGGGCAACCACGACACCATCCTAGGACCGATTGCAAAGAAACGTAACGTACAACCCGTAGACTTCAAAATCCTAGGAGATATCCTTCTAATACACGGCGACATCATCCCAGAAGATAATCTATTAGAAAACATTAACACCATCATCATCGGCCACGAACATCCAGCCATTTCAATACAAGATGGGGCAAGAGTAGAAACCTTCAAATGTTTCTTGAAAGGAAACTATCAGAAGAAAACCTTAATCGTCCTACCGAGTTGTAATTTAGTAACCGAAGGAACCGATCTCCTCAAACAAGCAAGACTCAGCCCCTTAATGCCATCAAACATCGACAACTTCGAAGCCTACATCATAGCAGACAGCATCTACAAACCCATAAAAATCAAGCAACTACTCTGAATGCTCGCTAGTCTCTTCCTCAGAAGACTTCTTTTTCTCCTTAGAAATTAAATCAAATCCAGCAACAGCCTTCTTGTAAAAATCTATCCGTTTGTGATACTCTATGGGAATCGTCTTCTGCAGCTGACTTCCCATCGTATCCGCCTGACAAAACACCAATAACATCCAAAACAAGTGAGGAGCAGCCTTCTTCAAAGCTCCTAGTTGTACATCCCTTTCTGTATTCCCGGGAGTAATAATATCGTGCACATGGCCATGATGTTTGATCAGTTCAACCACAATAGCCTGCTCCGCTTCCGTCAGATCAAATTTCGGCAGCAACACCTGTGCCTTTAGCGCACCCCGATCCTCATGCCCTGGACATCTGATCTCATCACCGACCTCTTTGATCGTCTCTTTCTTGCCGATATCATGTAGCATTCCCACTACCATAAGTAACTCTCTGCGGGTATGCTTCTCAACCTTCTCATTCAAGTATTTAGAAACTTTTTCTGGAGCACCATCCATCACCTGCTGCAACTGATCCATAACAGCTAATGTATGATCCAATACCGACCAATCCTGATGCCAAGCACTCCTCTCAACTACTTTCTGTAATTCATACAGCTCAGGAAGATCCTCTTTCAAAGAATCTTTTTTAATACCACTAACCGTAATGTCTTTCACTGAAATCATGATCTCACTTCCTCCCCCTGGCAACATGTCTACCGGGCTTGCCAAACCTAACTCGCTTATCATTCATTTTAGACTTTTGATTTTTAGATTTCCATTCTTTCCGTATCTCTTTCATGCGCTTAGACTTCCAAACACCGCCAGCACGATCTGTGATGTATTCCCGAGCTTCCTTAACAAAAGAAGAATCTTTATTCTGTTTCAAAGACCCATCCATAACCTCACCATTGGAATCAGGACGAAAACTCACAATGAGATCTCTATACCAGTAAATACCAATTTTATATTTTGGCAATCGATGTGGATGAAAAAAGGAAGGATCTTCCATAACCTCAATCTTAATGGATTTCCTATCGAAAAACTCTCTGCGTAAGAATTCAAGATAAGCAGAATTTGCTTCCTTTCGACGCTCCTCAATTGTCCTTCCTTTCAACAAAGACAACGCAAACCGAGTTCCAGCTCCAAGTTCCAATTCCTTGAGAACGGTTGCTCTTCCTTCCTTATAGAATTCTTCATGGACCCGATTTCTCATCTTTTCACTATTGAGATACTGATGAAATGTCCAGGGAAGCGCAATACTCCTCCCACCTAAGAGAGAGAGGAACAGTGTTCCAAGCAAAATAAAGATACGGGTAGTTTTCCTTTTAAACCATTGATTTTCAGAAGGTTGCAGCCGCTGCTTTTTTGACATAAAGAGTCTCAAGCCTTCAATATTTAAATAGGTTTGGATAACTAACTCTCCTGATACTCTCCTTTAGAAGCCTTTGAATAGATCTCAGCTTTCTTCAAGACCGCTGCCCTAGCAAGATCCTGATTCTCATCCTTTCCCGCCCAAGCAGCCATAGCCTCTCGCTGCAACGCTCTGCCATAAGAAAACGTCAGCTTGAACGGAACATCAGGATGATTTTTGTTCATAAGATTCAGATGTGAAGCTGCCTGGTCATCAGTCTGCCCACCTGATAAAAAAGCACACCCAGGAACACCTACCGGAACAGTAGCCTTTAAACATTCAACTGTTTTAGAAGCAACATCCTCAGCACTAGCTTGCGAAGAACAATCTTTTCCAGAAATGACCATCGAAGGCTTCAAAACCATCCCATCAAAAGCAACTCCTTCCTGCTTCAGAGCCATAAAAACCTGCTCCTGCGTTTTCTTAGTGATCTCAAAGCTTTCTTCGATCGTATGATCTCCATCCAAAAGAACCTCGGGTTCGATAATAGGAACGATACCTGCATCCTGACACATCTTGCCATATTTAGCTAAGCCTTCAGCATTCGCGGCAATACAATCATCCGTGGGAATACCCGAGCCAATGGTTATAACAGCTCGCCATTTAGCAAACTTCGCACCAAGAGAAGCATACTCAGTTAATCTCATAGGCAATCCATCTAATCCGATCGTATTCTTCTCGCCAGGATGCCCTGCAAAATCCTTTGCACCCATATCAACCTTAATCCCAGGGAGAATACCCTCTCGAGCAAGCAATTCAGTAAAAGCAACACCCTCTTTATCTTTAGAACGAATAGTCTCATCAAATAAGATAGCACCAGAAATAAACTGGCCAAGACCTTTTACCGAAACCAGCGAATACCGATACGACCAGCGTGTATGTTCAGTACTTTCAACGCCCAATGCAGTAAATCTCTTCTCAATAGTACCCGAACTCTCGTCCATAGCCAATATTCCCTTTCCATCAGCAACCATCGCTGCCGCAACTTCTTGTATTGTCATATAAACCACCTCTGAGTTTACGAAGAGGTGCCAGAAATTATATTTCTAAGCACCTCGTAATCATAAGAAAAAGGAAAAAAACCAAGTTTTTATACTTTGCTATAAAGTTTCAAAGCAAAATTGCAGATACTTTTTTATAGGACACAAACAAAATCAACTCATGTTAGAAAAATATCAGAGAGTCATAACAAAGGTCAAAGACGAAATCACAAGAGACTTCACCAGTTTCGGAAGTCTCCCCATCAATGCCATCCTCTTATTACTCTTCGCAATAGTACCTCGCACCCTCACGCTGGGAATCCTAGGACTCCTCCTCGTAGATGGCATATCTATTATCATAAAGGCACTCTGGTTCAAAGACAGACCCAACAAAGAACACCACGCAAACTTCTACGAGCGCATCCTCTCCTCAAGTTTTCCATCCGTCCATACAGCACGTTCAACCTTTACCGCATTATTCCTCTTTTCAACAACAACCCTCTGGCTAGGCTGGATTTTCATCCTACTCCCCATCACCGTAGGCATCACCCGAATCCAACTCAAAAAACACTTCTGGAAAGACGTCATCGGCGGCTACCTTCTAGGATTCCTAGTCTTTTACATCGTAAGCACCCTTCTATAAACACGTTTTTAAACGCACCACCATCAATAGCACCATGGTCAACGAACAAGAACTCAAAAAAATCCTAGTAGAGAATGAGCTCATCAACATAAACGAGCAACTCACCATCGAGCCATTAGGAACTGGCGAAAGAAACCAAAACTATCTCATCAATAACCAACTAGTCTTAAGAATAGGATTAATGAATCTCTCAGAGAAATACCTCACAAGAGAGTTCAAGTGGCTTAAGAAAATTAAGACAAACGCCCCAAAACCGCTCCATCTAGATACCACTTCACTAGAAAAACCCTTTTCCATCCTTTCCTACACCGAAGGCAAGCAAAAAGAAACCTGGACTAATGAAGAGCTAGCCCTTCATGCAAAGCAACTCGCAAATTTAAACAAAACAAAATCCAAATTCTGGGGCTTCGAACAAAAAAACAGAATGTTCGACATAGAAAAGTCATTTCTCAGCGACGTACGCCACATTGGCGGCAAGCACGATGCAGATGACAAAGCAATCATCAAGAAAACTGCAAGCATCCTCCATCAACACCTAGAACTCTTCACCGAAATAAAGGAATTCTCATTAATCCACGGAGACTGCTGCAATTCAAATATCCTACATCACAATGGAAACATCAACTACATCGACTGGGAGTGGAGCACCTTCCGCGATAATGCTGAAGATCCAGCAAGACTCTATTACGAAAACTGCTACTGTCCACCGTGGTCCGCTAAACTCGATTCAGAACAAATTAACTTCTTCCTAGACGAATACCAAAAGCACCATCCCGATCCTACCCTAAAAAAGCGAGTAGAACTCTGGAATAGATACTGGCGTGCAACCGACTACCTCCACTTCAAGAGAGTGTTACAAGAAGAACGATTCGCTGACCTCAACAAACAACACTACCAACACACCATCCAAGAATTAAAAGCCTCACTTCAATGACAACAAATATCACAGTTCTTATCCACAGCAGAATCTAACGACTTATGCAAATCACACATGCTTTTGCTACCCCGTAACTTAACCGTCAAATCAAAAATATGCTGAGAAGCATTTCCCTTGTCCTCAAGAATCTTCTTAGCCCCCTTAGCAACAATCTTCTTCTCTTCCGCAGTAAACGTAATACCACTAGCACGCTTATCCTTCAAATACTGAGAGATAGCACTTTCTGTCAACCCCAATAGAGCAGCAGCCTCCCGCTGACTCAAATCATGAGCAGATACAAACAACTGAGCAAGTTCCTTACGCAAAGCAGGAATCAAATAAAAGACCTCAACTTCCTGCGGCATCATCTGTTTCATAATGAAAACTACTCCTACAACCTATATAAGTCTTTTCCAATGGAAATAGTTATAAACGAAATTTCATTCTAATCCAATATGAAAGAAGCATCTGGTTCATTGGGAGCAAGAGCTATTGTTGAAAAAGTCATTCCTCGATCTAAAAAATTCGATGAAATGCCCAAACAATTAACAGACGACGTTATAGCAAGACTTATTGACGAGGAATTAGCATTTACACCCTCCTCAAATCCCTACGAAGCAGCCCATCAACTGAGGAACGCAGGAGAGAGAGTTGTAGTACTCCCTCTTGAGCATCGAATAGACAGGGATAAGGGCAACAAAATCATCAAGAAAGTAAGTCCTCGCCACTACCTCCATCTCGATTCCCCTAACGTCATTCAGGATGCCTTAGTTTTGGCGAGAGACCACGCAGAAATTGAAGGGACACACTGGGAACTGCCAGATGGAAAATCAATAGCAGACATCACCCGAATGAGTGATAAAGTTGCTCAGGCAGGAGGCTTATATCCCTATTACCAAATTAAAGCCGCCACCGCTCAAAAAAGAACCGATCCCCCAGTAGGAATGTATTGGGTACCTGGCGATGGAAGACCCCGAGTAATAACCTGGTCCAGATCCATTAAGGGCCACGAATTATTTTCTCAGTACACCCAAGGTAATTTTGAGATGGAATTAGATAAAGAATTTTACGGAAAAACCATGAAGGTAACCGTACCCTCACAAACAAAGAAAGACAAAATCTACGATTATTGGATTCTTCACATCCCTGCATTCGGTGCTAAAGACAAACGTCAACATTCCGAATGGAGAAAATTAGATGTTAACGACAGAATCCCTGATGCCGGCTATCGTGGACAAGCACACCAACAACGGGAAGCAAAAAGTGTATTCTTCACCGCCTACGCCATCTGCGGCTACGATGAGAGTGCTAGACGCATGCGCGAAACACATGAACTAGGTGACGGAGTAGAAATCAGAGTCAACCCCTTCCCCTTTCTAACGAGCGAAGGAAAAGAACTCCTGAGAATACTAAGAGAACAAACCATTGTCGGAAGACAAGGACTCAACATGACTGAGATGGACCGATTAATAGGCGCAGACACGGTCAACAGATCCTATGACCGCAACTTTGCCAATTGGACAGGGAGATTTGGCTAAATAATATACATCAGCGAAACCCATTTCTACACAATCTTTATAAACAAAACAGCGATACTTAACAATCGTTAACTTTATGGCAACAGCAACACAAAGCATGAGTAAATTCGAAATAGACAGGTCTACCTATGACAATTTCAACAAGGAAAATCTAAAGTTCCGTTCAGAACCAGGAGTCTCAGAAAAACTAGTCAGAGCAATCTCAAAAGACAAAGAAGAGCCAGAATGGATGTTAAAAAAGAGATTACAAGGATTGCGAGCATTCAACGAACTCAAAACACCTACCTGGGGTCCGAGCCTAAAGAAACTCAACCTTGATGACATCCACTACTACATGCTTCCCGAAGCAAAAAAGAATGCAGAGTCCTGGGATGAAGTACCGGACGACATAAAGCAAACCTTCGAAAAGCTAGGAATCCCCGAAGCAGAACGAGAAGCACTGGGTGGAGTAGGCGCACAATACGAAAGTTCTGTCATTTACCACAAATTAAAGGAAGAGTGGGAAAAAGAAGGAGTAGTATTCCTAGACACCGATGAAGCCCTAAAACAGTACCCAGAATTAATGAAGAAATATTTTATGACAAGTTGCGTTCCAATCAAACTCCACAAATACACCGCACTACACGCAGCCGTCTGGTCCGGAGGAACCTTCATCTACGTTCCGAAAGGGGTCAAAGTAAAAGCACCCTTGCAAGCCTATTTCAGAATGAACGCAAAAAAAGGAGGCCAATTCGAGCACACCCTCATCATCGTAGACGAAGGTGCCGAACTACAATACATTGAAGGCTGTTCTGCCCCACAGTACACCGCAAACTCGCTACACGCAGGCTGCGTTGAAATTCATGTTCTCAAAGGCGCCAGAGCCAGATACTCAAGCATAGAAAACTGGTCTAAAAACACGTACAATCTCAACACAAAAAGAGCAGTAGTCCAAAAAGACGGAATCATCGAATGGGTCAACGGAAACATGGGAAGCAACGTAACAATGCTCTACCCCGCATCCATGCTCATTGGCGACAACTCCAAGTCACACTTCATAGGAATAGCGTTTGCAGGAAAAGACCAAAACCAAGACACCGGCTGCAAGGTAACGCAGATAGGACGCAACACATCCTCCACAATAATTTCAAAATCCATCAGCAAAGGCGGCGGAATAACAACCTACCGGGGACTCTTAAGCATCAAGAAAGGAGCAACGAATGCAAAAGCAAACGTAGAATGTGACGCCTTAATGATCGACAACAAATCCCAATCAAATACGTTCCCGTATATGGATGTGAAAGAACCAACAACCGACCTAGCCCACGAAGCAACCGTCGGCAAAATCAGCGACGAACAAATCTTCTATGTAATGTCCCGAGGATTAACCGAAGAACAGGCAAAGCAAATGATCGTAGCAGGGTTCATCGAACCGATCGTCAAAGAATTACCACTAGAATACGCAGTAGAATTAAACAAATTAATCGAATTAGAGATGGAGGGCTCCCTAGGATGAACTTCAAAACATTCGAACAATCATTTGACGAGCCAAAGTGCATCAAAACATACCGTAAGCAAGCATTCAAGGTATTTGAGAAATCAAAAGAACCCACATTCAAACACGGCCTCAACATATCGTTACGACCCCAATCACCGTTAACCGATCTGCATCCAAACACCCACCCCAAAGCAGAAATCAATATAGAAACGAACAACGAACAAGGAATTCGCTTTTTTCAAGGCAGAGATATTGGAAAAACCGAGAAGGAAGGCGAAAACAGAATCAAATTATTTACAACAAAAGACTGGACCATTCCAAAAGAGGCAGAGAAACTCTACACCTTCAACCAAGCCTTCACCAACAATTTCCTGTTACTCCACATCACAAAAGAAGTAAAAAAACCAATCATCATCACCATGAAAGCAAATGAAGGGCCCGTAAACTCCACACTCTTCATCCACGCAGAGAAAAATACAAAAGCAACCATCCTCTTAAGAAAGGAAGGCACCGCAAACTATGTAGGAGAAGAAACCAGAATACTCGCAGAATCAAATGCCCAAATCACCTTCGCCTCCCTACAAACGTTAAGTGAAAAAACCATCCAGGTCATCAGCCGACAAGCAATCACAAAAAACGATGCAACGGTTAATTTTGTAGATGCATCCCTAGGTTCGCAATTCACCAAAGCAAATATCACCACAAATTTAGAAGGCCAAGGCTCATCCTCAACCAACACCGCCGTCTATCTAGCAAAGAACAAACAACGCCTAGACCTTACAACCGACTCCATCCATGTAGGAAAAAACACCAGTTCAAAGATCGTAACGAAAGGCGTCATCAACGACCAAGCCAAAGCCTTAAGCAGAGGCCTAGTAAAAATTAACAAAAACGCATCAGAATCCAACGGCTACGAAACCCAAGATGCATTATTATTAAGCGATAAAGCCGAGGCCGACGCAATTCCCAATCTAGAGATCCACAATCCCGATGTCAAATGTTCTCACGGCTCAACCGTAGGACAGATCGACAAAGAAATTGTATTCTACCTAATGTCTCGCGGCCTAACCAAAAAGCAAGCAGTACAAAAGATCGTCGAAGGCTATTTCACTCCCATCTACAGCAAATTCAAAGACGAACAACTAGCAGAAAAGATCCAAAAAGCAGTCGTGGAGGCAATGGCATGACCCTAACAAAAAAAGACGCCGTTGAAGTGTTAAAGCAAATTCAAGACCCCGAGCTAGCGATAGATGTCTACACCCTAGGACTCATCAGAGAAATTAAAATAAAGAAAAAAGACATCAAAGTCACCATGACCTTTACCTCTCCAACCTGTCCGTACGCACCCCAACTAGTCGCATCCATCAAAGCAGGATTGAAAACTCGCGGCTTCACCGAACCCGAGATGGAATTCACCTTCAACCCGCCATGGGAACCTTCCGAGGAAGTAAAAATGATGTTGGGGCTGGCATGATATTAGAAATAAAAGATCTTCACGTAAGTATTGAGGACAAAGAAATTCTCAAAGGAGTCTCGCTTAAGCTAGATCTGGGAAAGATTACCGCCTTCATGGGTCCTAATGGTTCAGGAAAATCAACACTAGCAAACGTCATCATGGGCAACCCCAAATACAAAGTAACGAAAGGAAAAATCCTTTTTAACAAGAAAGACATCACCAAGCTCAGTCCAGACGAAAGAGCAAAAGCAGGACTCTTCATGTCATTCCAATATCCAAGCGAGATAGCAGGCATCACCATCTCCAATTTCCTACGAACGGCAATCGACGCACAAAGAAAAGAAAAAATTCCCATTCCCGCCTACATGAAACTCGTCCAAGAAAAATTAGCACTCCTAAAAATGGACAAATCATTCCTCAAGAGATATCTCAACGAAGGATTCTCTGGCGGAGAAAAAAAGCGAGCAGAAATACTACAAATGCTGATGCTCGACCCCAAACTAGCAATTCTAGACGAAACCGATTCCGGATTAGATATCGATGCACTCAAAGCAGTTGCCGAAGGAGTAAATGCGTTCATGAACAAAGACAAGGCCATCTTAATCATCACCCACTACAAAAGAATTCTTGAACACGTAAAACCCGACAAGCTAGTTATCTTAGTAAACGGAAAGATAGCCCTAGAAGGCACCGGGAAACTAGTAGATAAGCTAGAAGAAAAAGGCTATGGTTGGATTGAAGAAGACTAAGAGAGTATCGGAGCGTTGCTGACGCCCATGGAGGTGCATGAGATTCCTTCTGAATCTCATAAGTGCACCGTGCCTCAGCATCGCCCAAATCCCTACACACCAAACACAAATATTTTTAAACCTCCTCCAACTAAACTCAATCATGACCATCGACTACGCCGCATTAGGATTCAAATGCGGTCTTGAAATTCACCAGCAATTAGAAGGAAAGAAACTTTTCTGCGAATCACCCACATCAAATTCTGACGCACCGCCCGATTTCAAAGTACAGAGACGCCTAAGAGCAGTCGCAGGTGAAACCGGAGAAATCGACCAGGCAGCAAAGCACGAGATGACCAAAAGGAAAAAGATAATCTACACCGGCAGCAATAGCGACGTCGGATTAATGGAGTTAGACGAAACACCGCCCGATCCCATGAATGCAGATGCATTACTAACAGCATTAACCGTAGCCAAATTACTAAACGCAAAACTCATCGACGAAATCCAGGTCATGAGAAAGACCGTGGTAGATGGCAGCAACGTTTCAGGATTCCAAAGAACCTCATTAATAGCAATCGACGGATTCATCGAAACTGACGGTGGCACCGTAACCATCCCCAATATCTGTATCGAAGAGGAATCCGCAAAGAAAGTAAAAGAAAGCGATGATGCTATCACCTACCAACTCAATCGTCTAGGCATACCCTTAATAGAAATCGCAACCGGACCAGAAATCCAATCACCACAACATGCCAAAGAAGTAGCTGCCTATCTAGGAATGGTCCTACGTTCAGTTCCCGGCGTAAAACGAGGACTCGGAACGATACGACAAGACGTCAATATCTCCATCAAAGGAGGAGCTAGAACCGAAGTCAAGGGATTTCAAGATCTCAAAAGCATCCCGAAAGTCATCGAACACGAAGTAGAACGTCAACAAAATCTCATAAAGAAAGGAAAAAAAATAGAACAAGAAGTCCGCAAGGCAGAGCAAGATTTTTCTACAACATTCCTAAGACCAATGCCCGGCGCAGCAAGACTCTATCCAGAAACCGACGTCTCACCCATCAGAATCACAGAAGAAATGAGCAACGCCATCAAACTTCCCAAGCTATTAAAACAAGAAATGGAAGAACTCGAGAAAAAATACGAGATACCCAAAGAAAAAATTAAGAATCTGATGAAGGACACCTCGCTAGAAATAACCAAATTAGCAGTCTTCGAACAAGCAATTAAGAAAGCTCCTTCACTGAAACCCGTCTTCATCGCCGACACCCTTCTATCGTATCCCTCAGAACTCCAGAAAAAGCACAAAGGCGCAGATCCACTCAAAATTACACCCATACATCTAGAACAAATCTTCGAAGCAGTAGAAAAGAAAGAAATAGCAAAAGACTCACTAATAGACATCTTAGCCGACATTTCCAAAACCGGAAAGCTCAATCTAGAACACTTCAAGCTAGAGGACATCGATCTAGAGCAAGCAGTCAAAGAACTCATCAAAGAAAAACCCGACCTCAACCAAGGCGCCTATATGGGTATGCTCATGGCCAAGTTCAAAGGAAAAATTGACGGCAAGGAAGCCGCATCCATTCTACAAAAGCATCTCAAGTAAGGAGTTAAGGGAACAAATGATCTATTGAGCTGTCCAGTCTGTCAACCTTTATCAAGAATAAATTCCTACCTCTTAGCGCTTTTCGTCTTGCACTTGCCACTTGCCAGGTGCAGCCACAGGGTATATAAACAACTTCTATTTATTCAAATTGCCAAACGCCCCCCGATGACAATTTCAAATAAAAGTAAAGGAAGTTTAAAGGACATCAAGACTCCCAGAAAATCGTCCAAATTAGCAGAGTTCATAGGAATAGTTCTTGGCGACGGAAACATACACCATTACCAACGAGGAAAAAAGGTGGGCACATACATGGTAAGAATTGCAGGAGATTCTAACAGAGACAATCAATATCTCAGAGGATATGTAGCAAATTTGATGGAAGAATTATTTGAGTTGAAAGCAAAATTCTACAAACAAAAAAATGCCAATGAGTTGATGGTAATAGTTCACAGTCGGAAATTAGTTGACTACTGCACAAGGATGGGTCTAAAGCCAGGAAACAAAATTGCGAATCAAACTACCATTCCAGAATGGATATGGGAGAAAAAGAGTTTTCTGAGAGCAGTAATTAGGGGCCTCATGGACACAGATGGGTCTATTTACGAACTAAAATCTCATTGGCCAGGATTGTTTCAGATAGTATTCGATAACCGCAATTTGACTCTCGTCAAGGATTTGCACAGGGCCTTCGCATCTTTAGGATTCATAGCCTCTAAAGTTACCTATATAAAGCCCAACAAAAGTTATAGAGTTTATCTAACAAGGAAAGATCAAATAAGAAAATATTATAAAGATATCGGCTTTTCAAATCCAAGGAAGCAAGCGGTTCTAACCCGCATGACAGCCCCGTAGTGTAGTGGTCAAATTCTTGGCAACAAGGAGACTAGTCATCCGTGACTTTGGATCACGGGACGGCAGTTCGAGTCTGCCCGGGGCTATTTCTTTTTCTTCAGTCGCCATATTCCCTTCCCAAAAAACAAAAATTTATATACTACAAACTCCAGTTAAATACTATGGACAAGCCAAGCAAAGCAATTCACGCATTCTCAGTAGCATTTTTAGCAATCGCAGTCATTGGATTCCTAGGTATCATCAACAACGATCCTATTTCATTCGAACCAGCCGGCAGAGCAGCACAAGTAGCAATAGAAGTCGACACCTCATGTTCCGACGCCTGCACTATTGATCTCAACCAATGCCTAGACACTTCAGACCGAATCTTCAACACCTGCGAAAGTTCTGGACCCATAGCAGCAGAATGCTTTGAAGCCGGATCCGACTACATCGATGGCTGTATTGCTCTCTTGAGGGCCTGCGAAGTCGCCTGTTAATTCTACAAACACTTTTAAAGCTAAAACAAATCTAACCTACTATGAAACTCATCGCCCAGGGCGCAGAAGCCAAGATCTACAAGAAAGCATCTTCTATAGTAAAAGACAGATTTCCAAAAACATATAGAATAGAGCAAATCGACAACAAACTGAGAAAATCAAGAACAAAAAGAGAAGCAAAAGTCCTCAAAAAACTCACAGAATTGAAATTCCCCTGCCCTCAAGTAATTGAAGACGACCAAAAGCAGACAATAGAGATGCAATTTCTGAAAGGAAAGCAAGTAAGAGACGTCCTCAACAAAACGAACTACGCAAAACTAACAAAAGAAATCGGGAAAAAACTAGCAATCCTCCACAACAACAACATCATTCACGGCGATTTAACCACGAGCAACATGATCTACAACAAAGAACTCTATTTCATCGACTTCGGCCTCAGCTTCTTCTCCCACAAAGTAGAAGACAAAGCCGTAGATATCCATTTAGTAAAAGAAGCACTAGAATCAAGACACCATAAGATAGCAGAACAAGCCTACAAAGCATTCCTAACTACCTACAAGAAACACGCAACAGACGCAAAAGCAATTCTCAAACGATTAGAAACCGTAGAAATGCGCGGACGTTACAAACACTAATATTTCGCGTAAACTATAAATAGATTACTTCATTACCACTTTCTATGATCAGGAAAAACGCTCATCAGGAGCGAATCCTGGAAACCTTCATCATTACCATCAGTCTGGGTGCTATACTGGTTACAGCTGTAATGGCAGTTCTATTAGTATTAAGATGAACAAAATCTAAACCAAAACAGCCTTAATCCGTCTAACACCAGCCGCAACCGATTCTTCCTTCTTAATCTTAAACGTACCTAAATCCGAAGTCGAATCCACATGCGGGCCGCCACAGATTTCTTTAGAAAAGTCACCGATCGAATACACAAACACCTTCTCCCCATACTTGTGCGCAAATGCACCCTCGGCACCAGTCTCCTGAGCCTCCTCAACCGTCATCTCCTCAAAACTAACGGCTAAGCCTTCCTTAATCTTAGCATTTACTAAATCTTCAATCTTAGCCTTCTCTTCAGGAGTTAATTTCCGATCAAAGTTAAAATCATAGCGCAGTCTATCGGGAGTAATATTAGAACCCTTCTGGTGAATATCCCTTGTACCCAAAACTTGTTTGAGAGCCTCATTCAACATATGAGTAGCCGTGTGTAATTTTCTAGTCTCCTCAGAATGATCACCCAACCCGCCCTTAAACCGCTTCTCAGCTCCAGCCCGACTCGTCTCCTGATGCTGTTCAAATTCCTTGTAGAATCCAGCAACGTCTACCGTAATATCTTTCTCCGCTGCTAATTCTTCAGTCATCTCAATAGGAAACCCATACGATTGAAACAAAAGAAACGCCTCCGTACTATCAATCTTGCCATCCGAAGTCATCTGCTCAAATTTCCGGATTCCCTTCTCGAGAGTACTTGCAAACGTCTCTTCCTCTTTAGCAAGTTCAGCAAGAATATGCTTCGCGTTTTTCTTCAATTCTGGCCACGCTTTAGCATTCACGTCAATAATCACCTTACCAATCTCAGCACAAAAAGCATCCACAATCCCCATCTTCCGCCCATGACGAACCGCACGACGAATGAAACGCCTCAAAATATAACCCTGATCCACATTCGACGGCACAACACCGTGTTCATCTCCTAAGATAAAGACCGAAGCACGAATATGATCTGCAATAACACGAAGACTCTTATCATCACTCTTTGAAGCTCGAGCACTAATCGCATCTAAGATCGGAATAAACGCATCAGTCTCATACACCGTTTTCTTTCCCAGCAACATAGCAACCGTTCGTTCAACACCCATCCCCGTATCTACGTTTTTCTGAGAAAGTGGAACAAAACTACCATCTTCCTGCTTATTGTACTCCATAAACACATCGTTCCAAATCTCAAAGTACTTACCACAAGAACACGACGGATCACAATCATGACCACACGCATCTACACCGGTATCAATGAACATCTCCGTACACGGACCACACGGACCCGTAGTACCAGCAGGGCCCCACCAGTTATCCTCTTTCGGCAAAAAGTAAATTCTATCTTCAGAAATACCTAGAGATTCCCAAACAGAAGCAGCCTCCTCATCTTTAGGAGCATCCTCATCTCCGGCAAAACACGTAATATGTAATTGAGAAACATCAAACCCTAACCATTTCTTAGAAGTCAAAAACTCAAACGACCATTCAATTGCTTCCTTCTTAAAATAGTCACCAAAACTCCAATTACCAAGCATCTCAAAAAACGTAAGGTGATGTGGATCTCCTACCTCATCAATATCACCAGTACGAATACATTTCTGCACATCTGCAACTCGCTTACCCTGCGGATGCGGCTGCCCCATCAAGAAGGGAACTAAAGGATGCATCCCCGCAGTCGTAAATAACACAGTAGGATCATGTTCCGGAATCAAAGAGCTCGAGCTAAGAACAGCGTGTTGTTTCTCCTTAAAAAAATCAAGGTATTTTTTCTTGAGCGTCGCAGCATCCATAATCTAGAAATCCCAGCCTCATTAAAAAACCTATCGCTTAATCAGCGCTTTTTGTGATGATCCTTATGATGAAAATGTTCGCGCAACGCATGCCCCTCAGAAATTTCAGTAGTATGGTGATGGATCGAATGAGATTCATGGTTATGATGATGCTTCGGCCTAAACCTAAAGATCAACAAAATCACCAATACCAACAAAGCAATCAATGCCCCCACAATTGACTTCCAAAACTGATTATTCTCTTCCTGAATCTCCTCCGGCACATCCTCCTCAAGGAACGATTCAAGTGTCTCACTCACATCCTGTACCTCTTCCTCTACAACAATCGGCGCATCTGCCAAGTTTAACTTCCGCATCGTAATCTGAGCGGTTCCCCCAGTAATACTCTCCAATTTCACATACAGATCCAACACCGTATCCTCATCAATATCAAATTCCTTCTCCTCACCCGGTTTAAAGACTGCCGAGATAGGGTCGGATTGAATCACCACCACCACTCGATCCTCATACAACTTCGAAACCGTAAGCGTATGATCTGCTCCAGCAACCTTGAATTTGTAGCCAGACCCCTGCGTAGGTGATACCGTTGTCGCCGCACCCGCATTCAAGTCACTATTATCAGTATAGTCATACGTGAACCCAGATTTAGCAGCACCGCCACCACTACCGCCACCACTACTTCCACCTCCACCGCCGGAGCTAGTGCTGCTCGAAGAGCTAGGCACTTTTGTGGCAGTCATATTGAATGCATTTGCGCTACCTCCAAGCTGCAAGGTAACATTCTCATTATTACCATCATCAATCGTCGTAACATAATACGTATAGGAGGAAGTATCACTGAGATCATGAGTCGTCGTACAATAGCCATCCTTACACGCACTCGCATACGTCACCGTCTTCACCAAGCTAGCAGTTTCATTCACATGCAGGGCCGTAAAATTCGCCTCAGCCGTTACCTTATTCCAAATCTTAAACCGCAAACTAAAATTATCCGTATTGCCATCAATATCCAGAGTAGTATTCGTCCAATTCAACGTCGTAACACCGCTACTCGAAGTAACATTCGTCAACGTACTCATTGCAGGCCTAATACTATCAGTAGCATTCCCATTCAAACTTGTTGACACAACGCTATCGTTATAATTGCCCGCATCGTCCACCGTCACCACAGCATACCAGTACGTAGTTCCATTGTCTGTAAGAACATCCTCATAAAATTGAGTACCTGCTACCACTCCAGTCGTAATATTCGTCACCGAGCTATTAACAGAAAAAATAGGAGAACTAAAACGATAGATCCGATACTGTTCATTGGTTTCATTCCCATCATCCGACCAATTAATCTCAATATTTCCATCCGAATCATAATCCGTGACCGAGTTTAATGAAACACTAGTAGTCGGCGGTATCGCTATCGTAAACTGAAAGATCGACGAGTTACTTCCATTAGCCACCCCATCATCACATTGCACCTTCCAATAGTAGGTAGACTCATTCAAATCCGTCCAGTTATACGTCACGCTACTTCCATTAACAATACTGCCAGTAAAATTAATTCTATTAGTTGGATTGCTCGTATTATCACCATACACATAACAGTTCATCGTATCGTTATCTCCATCAATAGCCGTCCAATTCAACAACGTATTGTTAATCCTTAACACCGAACTATTAGCAGGACGCTGCAACGTAGCATTCGCAAGCAAATTAACAACCGTCAACTGACTACTAGCAAGAACAGATGATGAATCTGTAGCATCTGAAGCATTAATAGTCACATTAATCACATCCGCAACACTGTAATTCGATGCAGAAAGATTGGAATAAATGACCGTCCCGCTCGCAATACTGGTAAACGTCTCGTTATAAATCCCAGTCCCATTTCTAAACCAGAAGAACGACACATTACCCACATCCGAATCCACATCCGTATACGTCGCATTAACCGAGATATCCTCAGAAGCCAGCAAAGAACTATCATTGAGATCTCCCCCAGAAACAACCGGCGCCGTATTCAGCACCGTAAAAATCCTTTCAATCGTCACATTCTTGTTACTCCCAGAATCATTTACATGAAACTTCCACCCAACAACATCCCCACGCGTAGCAGTAATATTCTTAGCAAGTTTAATCACCTGATTCTGACCACGAAACGTACCATTTGACGCATTAACCCACGACCCCGAATCATTCCACGAAAACGTATATGAATTCAAATTCACCGTATCATTAAACGTCATATTGAACAACACCGAATAATTGAATTTCACAGAGGTAGCATTCGACCCATTAAATGAAAACACCGGTGACAAACTATCAATATGGTACAACGCCGCAGACGCATTAACCCGATAGTACGTATTCGATCCATCCGTAATCGGTTTCCCCGTCGCGTTTAAAATCCATTTAATATCCGCCCCCGTCAAGGAGCTATTGAACTGTAGGAGAAGGGCGGCAACCCCCGCCACATGAGGGGTTGCCATTGAGGTACCCGATTGCGAGGAAGTGCCATCGGTACCTACTTGTAGTGAGGTAATGGAATCTCCGGGAGCAAATATCGTATCAAACGTCGCCCGGTTTGAATTACTAGCAATAGCGTCGGTACTCGTTACACTTCCAACTGCCGTTACATTAGAACCACACGCAGGTGCAGCAATTTGACTTGTAGCGTCATCATTCCCGGTTGCAGCAGTAACAAACATCCCTGCGCCAGCCGCAATGTTCGATGCATTCGCAACAGCATTAGTATCACAAGAACTGGATAATAATCCTCCTCCCAAACTCATCGTCACAACACTAATATTGAAGAGCGTCTTATTCGTAACACACCAATCTAATGCAGCAATAATATCTGAATTCGGACAGCTGCCCGAACTATTACACACTTTCAGTGCAATGAGTCTAGCATCGGGTGCAACACCAGTATAGGTAGAATGATTACTCGCAACAATCCCTGAAACGTGCGTCCCGTGCCCATGCACATCGATAGGATCGGTATCCGTGGTCGCACATGAAGTATCATCCGCACAAAAATCATGTCCCGCTAATACTTTACCGCATGCACCATTAGTCAAATTCTCCGTACTACAATTACCCAAATTAGCATGCGTATAATCAATACCCGTATCAATAACACACACCGTCTGATTAATACCGGTCAAATTGATTCCTCCCGGTCGCACCCCGCGAACCTCTGGCACCCCTATCTGTGGCACACTTCCATCCAGCGAAATCGTATAAATTTCCTCCAACACAATCGACGCAACCTCCTCCTGCGCCTTTAACGTTTCCAATCCCTCTGCCGTCACACTTCCCGACAGCGCATTAATACTAGAATATTTGTGATCAAGAATAAAGTCCGGCTCCCCCGAAAAGATGCTCGATTCCCCAGACCCAAAAGCATCCAAAACCTCCCACTGCTGCTCCGAAATCATCTCCTGCTGTTCCTCTGACCTCTCCCCAACAGTATCTACAGAGGTATCAACCGGCGCATCCTTCAACATCACAATAACCTTGACTCGTTCTTTCCCCTCAAGCGCATCCATAACCTCGCTATCAACCGAACCCGCAAAAGCTAGTGGCAGCATCAACAAAATCAACATTGCAACTATTCCTTTTCCCACTTTTCAACCTCTGCCTGCATTAAGTTCTCCACCCATTTAGAAATAACATAGCCCCTATCTCTACACTCCTTAGAGAAGTCAGCATGCACTCGCCCATCGACGCTCAACGAAATAATCTTTTTTGCCATTTATATAAATTAAAATATCTTTATCTTTTTTTATATAAGGTAGTATTTAAAGGTTGTGATTGAGAAAGCACAACTGTCAAGACGCAAGTCTTGAAAGGTTGTGATTTGGGGGCCAAATATTTTTATAGAGAGATAAAATTCCAAAGCTATGAGCGAAGCTACTTCAGATTACGTCTCCATTGAAGAAGGCCAAGTCGTGTTCTACAGTCCAATGGCAGTCACGCGTTCTGTACAACAAGGAGGAGGAGCCTTAGACGCATTATTCCAATCAAAAGGATTCGATCCCGTTACGCAGTACGTGGTGCAGAAAGCGAGTGAGCCCAGATCGAGGGGAGGCATCACTGGTCAGACAGTAACCGTCCTCGTACATGGAAAGTCGCTTGATCTCAGAAGTGATTTCTTTTATGTATGCGAGCGTAGCGAGCACTGGGGTCTTAATCCCCGCCCTTTAGGGCGTTTATTCTAGAAAACTTTTTGTTGCGGCTTCGCCGCAGAATAATCTGCGGACGAAACAGCGCTTTCATTTACTCCACCAAGAGTAGTGTGAGCTTTCGTTTGCGGAGGACGAAAGATGATAAGCACGAAACCAAAGCACTACAGCCACAAATTAGGCCTTAACTTCTGGCACCTTGAATGGTGCACCAAGTACCGCTATTGTATGATGCAGAAGCTTAAGAATAAAAACCTTGTGGAAGCTGCTATCAGAAAAGCAGCACATGAGCATGGCATTAAGGTGCACTACCTCAAGGTGCTTCCTGAGCATATACATGCTCTCGTGACCTTGCCTCACAACATGACTGACTCTAAAGCCTTCCAGCTTCTCAAGGGAAGGTCATCATATTGTATTTTTCGGAATAATGAGAAGTTTAGGCTTCGATACCCGAATGGACATTTTTGGAGTCCAGGAGGATTTTCAGTGACTGTGGGGTACAATGACCTGAACTCGATGATTCACTATATCGAGAATCAGGAGGAGCACCACGGTGTAGCTTTTGCTTAACCACAGGAAGCCCCGCACTAAAGTGCGGGGAGGAGGTCACCAGAACAACCCCAAACAAACTAAATCCTAACGTCTATACCAGAATTTCTCTCAACTAACGCACTTCCAATACCCTGTCCAACCGAAAACGACTGCCCCGAGAATACAGAAGACAACAAATCAAGAAATGAACGATCGCGAGCATACACATGTAACGTCCCATTCATCCCAATCTCACTCTCTAAATAAGTAATAGCCGCAGCTTTCCCACCTAATGTATCCACTAAACCTTTCGAATGAGCATCACTACCTACATAAAACATCCCGGTAGCCATCTTAGCAACCGAAACCCGACTTAAATTTCTATTCTCCGCAATCGTATCAATAAAGAATCCATGCACAATATCCAGTTGCCGCTGCAAAAGAATACGCTCCTCCCTAGTCATAGAACGCAAAGGACTCCCAATATCCTTATATTTGCCAGCAACCAGGCGCTGATAGCTAATATTATAGTCCGATAACAACCCAGAAAACTGCAAATAAGAAGCAGTAACACCAATACTGCCCACAATCGACATCCTACTCGCAACAATATGGTCCGTACTCGAAGCAATCCAGTACGCCCCGCTCGTTCCAATATCCCTAATCCATGAAACGGTAGGTTTTCCAGCATGTTCGATTGCATATGCAACCTCTTCAGCAGCCACCGCCGAACCACCTGGACTATTAATCTCTAATAAGATGCCTTTAATCGAATCATCGGCAGCCGCATCTTCTATAAAGGAAACAATCTCCGATGAGGGCGTCACCTCCTGAGAAAACGAGTTAGCGTCATCCGTCAAGATAATGCCTTTAACCGGAATCACCGCAATATTACCTTCCTTTAACTGACTGCCCTGCAAAAACGAGAACGAATTCGCAACTAGCATACTACCTAACGTTAAAAAAACAATAATCCACAACATCGAACGTAAGGGACTTCTACTAGCGACCACCTTCTTACTGGAGGGCATGGAATTCCACCGTTCGTGTTTTACTCAACATCTCCGAGAGACGCTGGCGATGAGGAGAGAATAATAAGCATGCAGGATCAATAATCCACAACAAAAAGAAGGGAAATACAGGCAACACATACATATTACGTAACAGCGACTGCCACAACGTCATCTTTTTAGTTTCACTTAACACCGCAATCCGCAATAAGGATTTACCCGGCGTCGTACTAAACTGATAATCCATCAACGTAAAGTAAGCAAGCACAAACAACGACATCACAACCGTCAACAACATCAACGCCTCCTGTATACTAGGATGCGTCATCAAATAGCTATACGCCGCATTCATGGATTCAAACGCAGGCAACGTCCGCTGGACCGCATTACGAAATGGAAACAACACAGTGAAATTCAAAACAAGTCCATCCAACAATAAAGCCGCCATCCGCTTCCATAAGAGAGCAGGACTCGCAAACATGCGTTGTCCGGGTAAATTAAGACCTTGATGTGCGACCATCTCTTTTGAGTACGCTAGAAATATAAAAAGGTTTGGGGTGCAGACAATTCCATTAATTCCATTTTCAAAAAATAAAAAACCAATCACCGTCAGAAGAAAATAATGAGAGCTTCAAAACCAAACTAAATTTATCGACGGTAAAGC
>CAZBLF010000015.1:0-25404 GCA_964492935.1 uncultured Methanosarcinales archaeon | reverse complement strand
ACTAAGTGATTACTTTGACGATTCCACTATGGCTTTAGCCTAGTGGTAGTTCAAATAGTTCTTGTTTATTATTATTTTTATGATTACTTTTACTAAGGTTGGCAGCGATAAATTTCAAGGATATACTGTCCAAACGGGTATTCCTCGTCCTTTTGGACCCTGGGAGATTTGGATGGATGGTCGAGGTTTATCGCTAGCATGCCAGAAAAAATTTGGATCGCACGCAGTTCTTCCGAATAGAATATCCACTGTACTCTGGCCAAAGAAAGAGGATCCAAAAGGATCAGAGGCAAAGAAGTTTCATGATAGCATCGTCAGAAAAATCAAAAAGGGTTCACTTGGACCTCAACCCAATTTGCAGGCCGAACTAAAAGACCTTGCTAAGCAGGTATTTGGCGAGATTAGAAGAATAGATGCTATCGAAAATTAATGGATTCTGTAAGATTTAGTTAGTAGATTATTCTCTCTTGTAACAACATATGCGATCCAGACGCTCGTAGTTTTTCCTATTCTGTTGAATCTTTGGACGTCTTCTTGTAAGGAAGGATTGAAGAGTGGATCTTTTTTGTGGAGTTTGTGGAGGCTTTCCATGTATTTCATCACGCCTTGGTGTTCTTTCGTGATTTCTAGGCATATTTTTGCATTGTCGATAATTGCCTGGATCTTGGGTTTGTTCTTGATCATTCCTTCTGCTTTTACTATGTCTTCCATGTTTAGTTTGGCAACTTTCTTTATGTCGAAATTCTTGAATGCTTTCATGATGTGTGGCTATCTGGCTTGAACGACTGAATAACGGAATCCTGCTACGAAGATAATATTACTGAGGATTTCAAAGAACTCTCTATCGGATTTTGGTTTAGTTGGGATGTGAGGCATTGCTTGATGGAATTGTGGTTGTTTATATGGGTTGTTGTTAGGGGAAGATACTGAAGATGAACTCATCCTTACCTTCGTAGAAATGGTTTTTTAGGATTGCTTCTTGTTGCATTCCTAACTTCTTGTAGAACGTTTGTGCTTGCTCGTTATCTGCGTGTGTTAAGAGGTAGAGTTTTCTTAGTTTTTGATTGTGTTTTTCGTATTCTTTAGATGCTTCTTTTAGGAGTGCATCGAAGAGTTGTTTGCCTAAGCCTTTGCCTTGATGGGTTTTGAGGACTGCGATTCTATCGAGCTCGGCTAGTTGGTGTTTAGGGAGACCATGCATTTGCCATGTGGTTATTCCTACGATTTTGTTGTCTTCTTCTGCGACGAGATAGTGGTAGCCTTTTGTTTGTTCTTTTTTGAAGATGGTGATGCCTTCTTGTATTGAATCTATATTATATGCATCTTCTAGGACTGCTGCTATTTGAGCTGCGTCTTGTTCTTGTGCATTTCTTATGTTCATTCTACCGTCACACTCTTTGCTAGGTTTTTTGGTTTGTCGGGATCGTGCTTTCTTAGGGTTGCAATGTAATAGGCGAATAGTTGTAATGGTATTGTAGCAAGTAGGGGCGTTAGGATATAAGAGTTTTCTGGTATGTAGATGACATGGTCTACTTTTTTTGCTATTTCGGTGTCGCCCTGAGTTGCAATTGCGATGACGACGCCTCCACGAGCGGTGACTTCCTCAATATTGCTGATGACTTTCTTGTAGGTACGGTCATCTTTGGTTGCGATTACGACGATGGGCATTTGTTCGTCAATTAATGCGATGGGGCCGTGTTTCATCTCGGCTGCGGGATAGCCTTCTGCATGGATATAGGAGACTTCTTTGAGTTTTAGTGCACCTTCTAGGGCGATAGGGTAGTTGATGCCACGTCCTAGGTAGAGTGCATGGTTTTTTTCGTAGAAAAGTGTTGCCAATTTTTTGATGTGTTGCGACTCTTCAATGGCTTGCTCTATTTGCAGTGGAAGTTTTCTTAGATCTCGGATTCTGTTTTGGATTTGTGACGCGGGAAGTGTATTTTTTACCTTTCCTAGGTGTAAGGTAAGTAGATAGAGGACTGTGAGCTGGGCGGTGAATGCTTTTGTTGATGCTACTCCAATTTCGGGTCCTGCTTTTGTGTAGAGGACTGCATCGGATTCTCGCTCTATGGATGAACCTTGTACATTTACTATTGAAAGTATCTTTGCTCCTTTTTCTTTCGCTTCTTTTAGTGCTGCTAGCGTGTCTGCTGTTTCCCCCGATTGAGAGATGGGAATGATTAATGTGTTGTTTTCTATGATGGGATCTCGGTAGCGGAATTCGGAGGCGTATTCTACCTCGACTGGTATTTTTGCTAATTCCTCAATCATGAACTCTCCCACTAGGCCGGCGTGCCAGGAGGTTCCACAGGCAACGATGATGATTCTTTTGATGTCTTTGAGGTCGAGTGTATGTTCGATGTCTTGATTGAGGGTTTCTGCTATGCTTGCGGACTGTTCATGGATTTCTTTGAGCATGAAGTGTTCGTAGCCTTGCTTCTCTGCTTTTTCTGCATCCCATTCTATGGTTTGGATCTCTTTTTCCTTTTTATTTCCTTCTAGATCGAAGATTTCTACTTCGTCTTTAGTGAGTACAGCTATTTCTTCGTTCTCAAGATAGATTACGTTTTTAGTTTGATTGAGAATGGCTGGTGCATCTGAGGCGATGAAGTTTTCATTTTCTCCGATTCCTATAATGAGTGGGCTTTCTTTTCTTGCAGCTATGAGTTGATGAGGGTTAGCTGCTTCGATAATGCCTAGGGCATAGGATCCTTCCAACTGTTTAAGGGTTTTGGAGACTGCCTGGACCAGATTTCCTTGGTTGTTCTCTTCTATGAGATGTGCTATGACTTCGGTATCGGTTTCTGAGGTGAATTCGTGGTGTTGTAGTTGCTTTCTTAACTCTTCATGGTTTTCGATGATTCCGTTGTGAACGATGGCTATTTTTTTTGTGCAATCTTGATGGGGATGGGCGTTTTCTTTTGTAACCGATCCACAGGTTGACCATCTCGTATGGGCTAATCCGATATTTCCTTTGAGATTGTGGAGGTCTACTTTTTCGTCTACCTCGTTTATTTTTCCTTGGTCTTTCTTTACGGTAAGTGTGTTTTGCTCAATGGTTGCCAGACCTGCAGAGTCATAGCCACGATACTCTAATTTTTTTAGCGATTCTAGAAGAAGGGGTGCTACATTTCTCTCCGCAATAGCTCCAACTATACCGCACATTAGGCTTTGAGAGTAAACCTTATATATAAATGAATATTAAACTATTGTTAGTAGTATTAAAAAAGGATTTATAATGGTTTTACTCGTAAATAAGGACGGTGGGAAGGTGACTTCACTTTCGGCTAAAGAGGTCTCTTTGAGTAGTTTGAAGCACTTTAATTCTGTGCTTTCTTCTCAAATTCTTTCGTTGTTGGCGAAAAAGAGTAGTTATCCTATGGCGATTGCTCGGAAACTGAAGGTGCATGAGCAGCGAGTGTATTATCATGTTCGTAATTTGGAAAAAGCAGGGTTGATTACAGTTGTTAAAAGCGAGGTTGCTCAGGGGGTTGTTAGACAGTACTATGGATTGGTGCAGGATGCGTTCTTTTTCAAATTTAAAGAGTTTGAAGCTACAAGGCAGCTTGATTTGGAGCCTGCTGCTGAGCCTTTTTTAGAGCCGTTTATTGTTAATGGTAAACTGGATGCCGATATTATTGTGGGTAGTCCGGATCCGCATGGGCCGGATAAGGCTCGTTCGAGAGATGGGTATTACGGGATGGACTTGGCATTGTTTTTAGGAAGTTTTGTTCACAATGTGGATAGACTACATGTTAAATTGGATACCGAGGTTCGGGATTTAACGGGCAATCTTATTGTGATCGGTGGTCCGGTGGTGAATGCGGTTACTGCAAAGATGGCTAAGTCCCTGCCAATCTATTTTGATTCGAAGAGTAGTTCAATTATTTCTAAATTGTCTAAAAAAAAGTATGATTCAGATGAGATTGGTGTTATTCAAAAGATTGTGAATCCGTTTAATCCTAAATCTTCTGTTTTGCTTGTTGCTGGGAAGCGGTATGCTGGTACGCGAGCTGCTATAATCGCATTTACTCGTTATTTTTCTTTGATTTCTTCTGGAAATAAACATAAGAAGAGTGTAGATGCGAAGGTTGTAGAAGGTGTTGATGTAGATTCGGATGGTGTTGTTGATGATGTTGAGATCTTGGAGTGATTAGCTGTAATAATACTTGTCAGCGTCTTTTTGTTTGCGATCCATTACAGAATCTAGTTTGTTGATGCGAGGTCGGCCTGTTTGTTCATCTCTTCTCAAAGTGATTTCGACTTCTTTTAAGAGCAGATTCATTCCTTCTTCCATTTTTACTGGACCGATTTGTTTTCCTTCTATTGCGGGTTCACCTTCGAAGACGATTAGTCGGTTTGCGACGTAATCTAAAAACACTAGATCGTGGTCGACTACAAGAATTGCTTTTCCGGTGGTGTCGGCTACGTTTCTTATAATTTTTGAAATGTTGAGGCGTTGTTCGGTATCTAGATATGCGGAGGGTTCGTCTAGTAGAATAATATCGGCTTTCTTTCCTAGGGCTTCTGCCACAGCTACTCGTTGGAGTTCTCCACCTGAAAGTTGCTTGAGCTGGCGCGTAAAGAGATCTTTAAGGTTTAACGGGTCGATAATATCGTTGGTGTGGTATTGAATTGCCTCTTTGAGGACATTCATCACTAGTTCTTCTGAATCTGATGCTAGATTTTGGGGTTTGTAGGAGATTGAAACGGTGGTGTCTAGTTTTCCTGAATCGGGTTCTTCAACTCCTGCTAGTAATTTCATGAAGGTGGTCTTGCCAATACCATTTGGTCCTAGGATTCCGATGACTTCCTGGTTTTTTATGGAACCTGCATTTGCTTTGAGGTGGAAATTGCCTAATTTCTTTTCCATGGCGGGCCATTCAAAGCGTACATCCTTCTTTTTTTCTTTATCAGCTGAGCGAATGTCGAATTCTATCTTATGGTCGCGAAATCGGACGTTATCATCTTTGAGATAGCCCTCTAGATAGGCATTCATTCCGGTTTTTGCTGGTTTAAGTTGAGAAACGATGCCGTAGACTTTCTCTTTACCATACATAATGTTGACGAGGTCGGTCATATAGTCCATGACGATGAGGTCGTGTTCTATTACTAATACAGAGGTCTCTTCATTGGCTAGATCTCGAATGAATCTTGCTATTTTTAGACGCTGTTTGATGTCTAGGAAGGAGGATGGTTCGTCAAAGATGTAGAGATTTGCTTTTTTTAGGACGGTAGCAGCGATGGCGACTCGTTGCATCTCTCCACCGGAGATTTTATTGATATCGGTATCGAGAATATTGGTGAGTTCTAGGACTTCGATGACTTCTTTGAGCTTTTTGGTTTCATTGACTTTGTCAAGTAGTTCTTTTACTTTTCCTTTCGCGTTTTTCTGGATTAATTCTACCTCTTGGGGTTTAAAGCTGACAATGATTTCTTCTTTCTTGAATTTTTCCATGAAGATCTGCATTTCGGTTCCCTTGAAGAGTTTGATTAGCTCATCGACATCGACATCGGTGCGTTCTGAGTCACCTAGATTAGGTTTCAGTGCGGCAGCTAGGATTTTGATGGCGGTAGACTTTCCAATTCCATTTACTCCAATGATCCCTACGACTTTGCCGAAGGTAGGGGTAGGGAGAGAATAGAGAATGAATTGGTCTTTTCCGTATCGATGGATGGGTCTTGTTGTAAGGTGTTCCGGCAATTTGACCATGTGAATAGCATGGAAGGGGCAGACATTGACGACTACTTGTAATGCATCGGTTGCAAGATCTTCGTTTATTTGCGCTTTGCCGTCTGGTCCTTGGACTATTGCTTCTACGCCCATCCTATTTAATGGGCTTTTCTTTATACAGAGATAGCCGCCACATCCCTCAGGATTGCAGCGCTCCTTTTCTACAACAGCAATGCGTTTCATGGTGCTTATGAGTTAGAAATCTGTTAATAAATGTGTTGGTTATTGAAATCTCACTAGAGATTTTAATCCCTCATACTGAAGGCCTCGGTCTGAGCTATTTCTTTTTTGTGCGTCTTTGGTTTCTGAGAATTTTTTCTTCTTTCCGCTCAATCTTCTTTTCTTCTTTCATAATCTTTTCATCGGCATTATGTCTCAGGAAGGCTTGGGAGTTAGAAATGTAGACTAAGAGGATGGCGATGAAGACGATGTTGATGATTGCGCTTAGTAGAGCTTCAATGCCAAATGCAAGTCTGGCCGATGAGGTTGCTGGAGTGATATCGCCGTAGCCTACGCTCGTAAACGTGACAATGGAGTAATAGACGAAGGTTCCATAGGTAGGGGTGCCTTCTTGTGAAAAGGAGAACGCGGTATCTTGGTTGAGGTAGATGCTGTGATAGAGCTGGGCGAAACCGAGGATATAGAAAATGAGGATGGAGGCGTAGATGAGAAGAATGAAGAGTTGTCGATGGCGCTTAAACCAATGCTGAAGATCGATATCAATTCCGAGTACTTCTGGGCAGATGATGAATGTTACGACAATATAGGATGCGATATGAAGGAGTTGGGTAAGTAGGATGGAGAAATCTCCTCGAACGAGGATTGCAGGGAGTGCGGTGAAGATGCCCAGAATCAGAAATGCTACCAGTGCATGTCGTACACCTTTAACATTTTCTCTTGCATTGATGTAGGGTACTACAAAGAAAAAGACAAGGTAGGTAAACGGGATCATGAGGATGGTGGTAATGACCTGGGGTGATGCTTGCAGGTTAGGTGCAATAAATCGTGCTAGATATGTGGCGATAAAGTAGGAGAATGCAATGGGTGCTATGAATAAGAGATTATAGAATGCTAGTTTTCCAACTGTTAGTTCTTCTTTACTACCACCTCTCTTTGGCATATGCTCATCTTGGTGTCAAGATTTATAAATGTTGCTGATTTCGTGTGAGAATGCTTGTGCCTCCGTGGCTTAGGTAGCTAGCCTTTACAAAGGCTAGGACCCAAAGAGGCTAAGTGCTATTGTGAAGCAATAGCACGAGCAAACACCTTACCCTGCCTCCGTGGCTTAGTAGCTATAGCGGCGCTCTCGTAATCGCAATCGAGCAAAGCGCAGGTCGGGAGTGCAACTCTCCCCGGGGGCTTTTTTCTTATGCCATTCCAAAGAATGGAGCGGCAAACATTATTCCAGAAAGGGCGATGACGCCGATAACGGTGGAATAGCAGACTACGTTGTAGAAACGGGAATTTACGTGGTCCCCCATCAGTTTCTTATCGTTAATGAGTTTGAGGATGTAGATTAAAAGAAAGGGTAATGCAATACCATTAATCACTTGCGAGGTGATGATGACCTTAAGTAGCGGAACACGGGGGATGAGTGTGACGCCCGCACCCACAATGATCAGGAATGCAAGGATTCCATAGAATTGAGGCGCCTCTTTGAATTTTCTATTAAGTGATGATTCCCAACCCATACCTTCGCAGATTTGAAAAGAGGTTGCTAGTGGAATGATAAATGCTGCTGCCAGGGAGGCTGCAAAAAGGCCCACTCCAAACAGCATTCCTGCATAGGCTCCGGCAAACGGTACGAGGGCACGAGCGGCATCTGCAGCGGTTTCTATTTGGATTCCGCTTTTGAATAGGGTTGCTGCACACGCAACGATGATGAAGAATGCTACGATATCTGTTATAATAGATCCTACGATGACTTCTGTTCTTGTGTATTTGTAGTCTTTAATTTGAACTCCTTTTTCGACGATGGTCGATTGAAGATAGAATTGCATCCAGGGGGTGATGGTGGTTCCGATGATTCCAATAAGAATGACAATATAACTCATATCCCACGAAAAGTGAGGGGTGAAGAGTTCTTTTGTTGCTAACGACCAATCGGGTTGAGCAAAGAATCCTGAGAAGATATATGCGATGTAGAAGAGACACAATAAGAGAAAGACTTTTTCTATTGCCTTGTAGTTGAGTTTGATGATGGCCGTCCAGATGGCCAACGCAATGAGCGGTACCACCAGATACTTGCTGAGGTCGAACAAACCGGAGGCAGCAGCCATTCCTGCGAAGTTTGATACTATAATTGAGAGATTGGCAATGAAAACGAGCAGCATCAGCACAAAGGTCACTCGCAAGCCAAATTTTTCTCTAATAAGATCGGACAACCCTTTCCCGGTAACGACGCCCATACGCGCTATCATTTCTTGGATGATGATTAATACAAAGGTTACAGGGATAAGGGACCACAACATGGTGTAGCCGAAATGAGCTCCGGCAATAGAATAGGTAGTGATACCGCCTGCATCGTTGTCTACGATCGAGGTGATTAATCCCGGACCGACAACCGCAAGCAAAATGAGAGAGAACTTCCAGCGAGATTTAACTGCTTTCTTGATATTACTCATCGTTGTTGAGCAAAAGCGGTCGTAATCTGCTACGTTTCCAGGATTCTGGCATGATTTCAGTTAACACTTCATCAGCTGTTACCACTCCCTGGATGACGTCATCATCATCAACAACCGGCACGGTGAATAGATCATATCGTGCTATGACTTTTGCTATCTCCTCTTTTGTCGTATGCAGATTTACTTTAATGATGTCTTTCTGCATAATTTTGTCTACTTTCTTTCTTGAAGAAGCAGTAATAAGTGAACGTAGAGGAATTACTCCAAGGAGTCGTTTCTTTCGATTAGTTACATAGAGATGGAAGGTTCTATTTGTGGGCGGTTTCTTTTTTCTCAGCAGTGCGATGGTTTGTTGGGCCGTGTAGGTTTGAGGAACGGTAATGATATTGGTATGCATAATTGCTCCGGCCGTCGCTTCAGGATAATGCAGAATTTCTCTGATGGTTGCTCCGTGTTCTTTGTCGATATAGGAGAGAATTTTCTTTACTTTTGATTTTTGCATTTCTCCCAGTAGATCTGCTGCGTGTGAGGCAGGAATGTTTTCTATGATTTCTGCTATGCTCTTGAGTCTTAACGATTTGAAGAATGATTCTTGGACATGGGGTTCGGCATCAATTAAGGTACGTACTGCTTTTTTATGATCTAATGTTTTGAAGATGAGGGCTCGTTCTTTGTTATCCAAATCTTCCATAATATCTGCAATGTCTTCGGAGTGGAGATCGGAGATTTGTTTCTTTTGAATCTTAACGTGAATATCGTGATGATGGTTGCCTAACGTCTCTACTTTATCCCACTTGATGGCGTAGTCGGATGATTCTTTGGTGAACATTTTTGCAAGTTTGGGGAATCCTAGACGGCGCACCATGCTCCGCATTCCTACGGCAACGGCGACTACACAGAATTTTCCTTCTACTTTTCCTAGAATGATATCATTGACACGAACTACTTTTACACCATCAACATCTACTAATTGTTTGTCAAGAACGTCTCCTAATGTGAGTTCATTTCCTCTCACAAAGGCAGGATTTATTTCTTCATCGTCACGATCGATGATGATGTCTATCTGTAGTTTTCTACCTGCTTTCTCTTCTTTGAGTTCTTCGACTAGATCCCATGGGATTTTTTTTAGATAGCCATCATCAGATTTGTAGATTAAGTGGGTGATTTCGGCAAACTCTTCTCCGTCTATGAAGACGACGTCTTGAAATCTGCCAATTTTGTTTTCTGACTTATCCAAAACTGGCTTTTTTTGTAGATCGCTGAAGTATGCCATTTTTTCTGCATTACTAAATCCCCGTTAGAATTCTTGTTTTGAGTTTATATAAAGGTTTGGATTTAGTTAATCCTTAAGAATAAATTTGTTTAGTTGTTTGCGTGCTTTCTCTCGTTTTGCTTGGTGAATTTTTAGGAACGCATTTACTTTCTCGATGAGGATTGCTTTTAGCTCTCCGCTGAGTAATTTTCCAGACTTGTAATCGTTGTAGATTTTCTTCAATTTTTTGTCGTCTTCCTCAAAAAAGGTTAACCATTGGTAGGCTGCATCGATATTGGGATTGCCCCCTTTCTTTCGATGTTCTTCTAGCGTGTCTTGTCCTCCTGAAAAGGCGTACTTGTTGATTTTCTTTTTAACTTCATCGGGAGTGTCGGTGGTGAAGATGGTAGCGTGGGTGCCTTCTGAGGTTGACATTTTGCCTTCCGGTCCTAGCAGTGAGGGGAGGAAGGTGCAGTGAATGGCTGCCGTTTTGGGGTAGCCTAATTTAGGAGCTACATCTCTGGCTATTCTCCAATAGGGATCTTGGTCGATGGCTGCAGGTATTAAGGTTCTGGTTGGTTTTTTCTGATGTTCAGTGGGTAGGAAGCATGTAGCAGCTTGCATGGCGGGCCAGAAGTACATTCCGATGTTTGTGGTGTTGTTGAATCCGAAGACTGCTTGTGCAGAAGAAGCCGTTATTTTTTTTGAGACTTTAACTGCTAGCTTGTACATGGTCTTTCCGTAATCGGTATCTACGAAGATGAATGTTTTTTTAGGGTCGAAGCCCATGGCGATAACATCTAATGCATTTTCATATGCTAGCTTGTTTGTTTCTTCTAGAGTGAGATCTTTGCACAGAAATTTCTCATCATCTGTTATCTGGAAATAGAGTGGAATGTCTAGTGCGTCTTGCAAATACTTTGTGAAGATCCACGGTACGATGTGTCCTAAGTGTGTTTCTCCGGAAGGGCCGCGACCCGTGTAGAGTGCTACGCTCTTGCCTTCTTCGTGTTCTTTTAGGAATATTTCAAGATCTCGATGGGAGAAGAAGATTTTTCTTCTGAGCATATGGTGTGATTTTTTTGCTTGTTTCTCTATCTTTTTTGTGAGTGAATCGGTAAGATGGCTGGTGCCGAATTCTTTGATGAGTCTTTCGTAATCTACTACACCTTTCACTTCCCAGGGAGTTACTTTTGCTTTAGACATACCGTGTTGCTTCCTTTAGCTCTTTTACGAAGGCTACTGATTGTTGTATCAGCTCTTCCTTCTTATTAAGGTTTTGTTCTATAATCTTGATAAGGGCAGATCCTACGATTACTCCATCGGCTCCTGCTTCTACTACTGCTCGAACATGGTCTTTATTTGAGATGCCGAATCCTACGCAGATAGGCTTTCGAATGATGGGTTTGATTTCTTTAAGATGTTTGAGACTACGTGCCTTGAGATCTTCTTGTGCACCGGTCACTCCTAATCTGGCTACATAATAGATGAAGCCGGTTGTTTTGTTTTCTATTTTTTGCAGGCGTTCTTTGTTTGTTAACGGGCTTACCATGAAGATGAGCTGGATTTTGTGTTTTCTTGCTCTGATTTCGAATTCATTGGATTCTTCTGGCGGGACGTCTGCTATCAGGACAGAATCTACTTTCGCTTGTTGTGCTAGACGAAAGAATTTTCCAATACCTTGTTGGTAGATGAGGTTTGCGTAGACTAGGAGATTGATGGGAATATCGGTTTCTTTTCTGAGCTCTTTGATTAATTCGAAATTCTTTTCTGTCGTCATGCCTGCTTTGAGTGCTCGTTGATCTGCTTGTTGCACTGTTTTTCCGTCTGCGATGGGGTCGGAGAAGGCGAATCCTAATTCTAGCATGTCTGCCTCTTTGGCTACTGCTTTTAGGAGGTCTAAACTTGTTTTGTAGTCTGGATCTCCAATAACGAGGAACGGGATGAGAGCTCGCTCTACATTGTCTTCAAGTGCTTTGAATTTGGTTAGTAGTGGGTTCATTCTATTTTTATTCCGAGTGCTTTTGATGCTATGTTCAGATCTTTATCGCCGCGACCGGAGAGATTGATCAGAACTACCTGATCTTTGAATTCGGCGTGGTGTTTTAGGAGATAGCCAACGGCATGTGATGATTCTAGGGCTGGGATGATGCCTTCTTTCTTGGAGAGTTCTTGGAATCCTTTCAGGCAGTCGGTATCGGTGGCGAAATCGTATTCTGCGCGTTTTATCTTTCTCAGATGAGCGTGTTCTGGTCCGACTGCCGAATAGTCGAGTCCTGCGGAAACGGAATGGGTATTGTCGATCTGGCCATCTTCATCTTGTAGGACGTAGGTTTTTGTTCCATGAATGATTCCGATGCGTCCTGCTTCGGGATCGGCGAAGCGTGCGGCGTGATGATGGCGTTTGATGCCGCGACCGCCGGCTTCTACTCCTATTAATCTCACATTTTTATCCTGAATGAAGCCTTTGAAGATACCGATTGCATTTGAGCCGCCACCTACACACGCGATGACGGCGTCTGGAAGTGCTCCTTCTAGATTGAGGATTTGTTTTTTTGCTTCCTTTCCGATGACGGTTTGGAAGTAGGCCACCATTTCGGGATAGGGGTGCGGTCCGAGTGCTGATCCTAAAAGATAATGTGTTGTTTCTACTGATCCGGCCCAATCACGCAGTGCTTCATTAATGGCATCTTTTAATGTTTTAGAACCGGAATCTACGGGTTGTATTTTTGCTCCGAGTAATTTCATTCTGAAGACATTCGGTTTTTGGCGTTCGATGTCAATTGTTCCCATGTAGATGGTGCAGTCGAGTCCGAGAAAAGCAGCTGCGGTTGCGGTTGCGACACCATGTTGGCCTGCTCCGGTTTCGGCGATGATTCTTTTTTTGCCCATTCTTTTTGCTAACAGGGCTTGACCAATCGCATTGTTGATCTTGTGGGCGCCCGTATGCGCGAGATCTTCTCGTTTGAGATAGAGTTTGCAGCCGAGCTGTTCCGATAGATTTTTACAGAAAGTGATGGGGGTGGGACGTCCGACGAATTCTTTTAGGATGCGTTCGAACTCGTTTTTGAAGTTGCCATCCTGCTGTGCGGAGATAAAGACCTGTTCGAGTTGTTGCACCGCAGGTATTAACGTTTCAGGCATATAGATGCCGCCAAATTCTCCAAAGTACCCTTTTTTCATTAGTCGCTAAAAACTTGAAAGATCAGTAATCCTAGAGCCGCAATCATGACCCACCGATAGGCGAGAAAGAGGAAGCCTGCAAACGGTAGTGAAACTCCGACAAAGGAGAGGATTGCAATAAGTGCATAGATTCCGACAAGGAAGCAGGTTACCAGATATGCTTTTCCAATGGTTCCTCCTTTTGAGATTCCGATCATTAATAGCACGGTTGCTCCGATGATTGCTAGTGTGTCGATGATGCTCGGTAGTGGAATGAGTGATATTACATTATTCAGAATAATTAAGGTCACCAGTAGCGATGATAATTTTTTAATTTCCATGTTTCGCACCTCTTATGAATTGTTCCATTTTTTTATGGTCCTTTCGTTTTGCCGTGGCTTTAACACCACTATTTACATCTACGGCGTACGGATGTACTGTTTTTATAGCTTCCGCTACATTTTGTGGATTTAGGCCTCCTGCGAGGAAGACGGGTATTGACAGTGCTTTTACGATTTCGGCACTGAGAGACCAATCATGGGTTTTTCCTGTGCCGCCTTTTCTTTCGCCTATTTTAGTGTCTAACAGAATGAAATCTACATGTTTCTCGAATTCTTTTGCTTTTTCTAGAGAGCTTGCATTGGTAACGGAGATAGTCTTGGTCAGTTTTATTTTTGGTAGTGCCGATCTTATTTTTCCGATCTCTTCTAGGGAGATATCGTTATGGAGTTGGACAATGGCTGGTTTGATGTGGTCTGCGAGATGGATGATAGGCGTTGATTGTTGAAGATACGTAACTAGCACAGGTTGCACCTCCAATGGTAGTTTTTTTATGAGTTGTTCTGCTTCTTGTCGTGTAATGCTATCTTCAGAAAAGTCAATTTCTACCAGGAAGCCTAGATACTCTGCTCCGAGAACGGCTGCTTGTAAGGCGTCATCCGAATTTGCAATTCCACAGATTTTTACTTTAGTCATTTGTTAACTCGTCTAGTTTTTTCTTGATATCTTTAGATTGTAAGAGTGAGGTGCCGATGAGGAAGGCATCTGATCGCGCTTTCTTGAGGTCTTCAGCAGTGTTGTAGCCGGATTCTGCTACAATGGTTTTTTGAGGTGGGATGTGCACGGCCAATTTATTTGCTGTTTCTAGATTTACATTGAGCGTATCTAGGTTTCTATTATTGATTCCGATGATTTCTGCATCTGTTTGCAATACTTGATCGAGTTCTTTCTTGGTGTGGACCTCTACCAGTGCATCCATTCCTAATTCTTTCGCCTTCTTAATGAATCGATTGAGTTTTGATTTCTGGAGAAGGGATGCGATTAATAGGATGGCGTCTGCACCATAGTAGCGGCTCTCTCGAATTTGATATTCATCTATGATGAACTCTTTTCTGAGTAGGGGTTTGTTGGTGTACTTTGCGACTTCTTTTAATGCATCTGGAGACATTCCGAAAAAGGTGTTGTCGGTTAGGACGGAGATTGCTTTGACTGTTTGGTGTTGGTCGTAGATTTGGATGATCTCTTTTGTGTTGAAGTTTTCTCTAATATCGCCAGCGGAGGGAGATTTCTTTTTTATTTCGGCGATGATGTTGACGCCGGGTTGGGAGATTGCTTTCTTGAAGTTGCGAGTGCTTTTTTCTAGCTGCGTGTCTATAGGAAACTGTTGCTTTCGCTGTTCAATCTCTTTTTTCTTTTGTTCTACAATGCTGTCTAGTATCATTTTCTTTTGCTAGTGGAGTGTTTACTAGTTATTGGTCCACGCTTTCAGCTTATTAAGCTTTTCGAGAGCGCTTCCGGAGTTAATAGAATTTTTTGCTTGTTCGATTCCTTCTTTGATAGATTCTGCTTTTCCTGCGATATAGATTGCGGCACCTGCATTGAGTAAGACAATGTCTCTTTTGGGACCTGTTTCTTTTCCTTCTAGGATATTCATGATGATTGCGGCGTTTGCTTCCGCGTCTGCTCCTTGCAATTGTTCTAGAGTAGTTGTTTGGAGTCCTACGTCTTCTGGTGAGAGGGTTGAACAGGTTACTTTTCCGTCTCTAAGTTCTGCAATGGTGGAGGTTCCGGTCAGCGTTAATTCATCCATTCCACTACCATGGACGACCATTGCTTGTTTACAGCCTAGTTTTTCGAGGACATGTGCTAGAGGTTCTACTAACGTTTCATCGAAAACACCCATTAATTCATAGGGTGCTGATGCAGGGTTGGTTAATGGACCAAGGATATTGAAAATGGTTCTCGTGGCTAGTTTTTTTCTTGCTGCGATGGCATATTTCATCGCAGGATGGAATTTTGGAGCGAACATGAATCCGATGCCCAGCTCGTTGATACATTCTTCTACTTGTTTGGGTTCAAGATTGATGTTAATGCCCAGTGCGGTGAGCACATCTGCGGCTCCTGCTTTGGAGGAGACTGCTTTGTTGCCGTGTTTTGCTACGGGGATGTTGCAGCCGGCAACCACAAGGGCGGACGCGGTTGAAATGTTGAAGGTGTTGGTTTTGTCGCCCCCCGTACCTACGATATCGATAAGTGGTTGAGGTTGAGGATGTATGTGTTCTGCTTTTTGACGCATGACGTGAGCACAGGCAGTTATCTCTTCGATTGATTCTCCTTTTTCTTTCAGCGCTACGAGAAATTGCATGATCTCGTCGTCTGACAGGTTGCCAGACATGATCTCGTTCATGGTGTGTTCTGCTTGCTCTGAAGAAAGGTCTTTTTTTTCTTTCAATTGATTAATAATTTCAGAAATCATTGTACTGAGTCAATTACATTCTTGATAATCTCAGCACCTTCTGGCGTGAGAATAGATTCGGGATGGAATTGGACTCCGGTAACGGGAAATTCTTTGTGGCGCACTGCCATAACGACATCTCTTTCTACGGATCGTGCGGTCACTTCGAGGCAATAGGGAATATCGTAGCCGACAAGTGAATGATAGCGTCCTGCTTGGAAAGGGCTTGCGATATTCTTGAAAATGCCTTGATTGTCATGTGAGATTTTTGAGGCTTTTCCGTGAATGGTTTCCACGGCTTTGTCGATGCGTCCGCCAAAGCATTCGATGATCGCTTGATGGCCGAGACAGACTCCGAAAATAGGGATGGTTTCGTGATAGGTGGTGATGATTTCTTTGCTGTTGCCGGCTTCCTTGGGTGTTCCGGGGCCTGGGGAAATTACAATGAGCTGGGGTTTTTCTTTCTTGATGTGTTCGTCAATGATCTTCATGTCGATGTTGTTTCTGAAGACGGTGACTTCGCAGCCTTGCTTGCGGAATTCATCTACGATGTTATAGGTAAATGAATCAAAATTGTCGATAAAGAGTGCTTTCACTTTGCTGCCTCCGCCATTTCTAGGGCTTTGAGGCATGCTTGTGCTTTCTTTTCCGTTTCCTGGAATTCTTGCTCGGGAATGGAGTCATGCACAATGCCTGCGCCTGCACGAATGTAGGCTTTGTTTGCTCGAAGATACATCGAGCGAATGGTGATGGTGGTGTCCATATTCCCTTCTGGGGTGATGTATCCGACGGCTCCACCGTAAAATCCACGACTTTCCTTTTCGTGAGTTCTGATTAGTTTCATTGCTTCCACTTTGGGTGCACCGGTAAGGGTTCCCATGTTCATGGTTGCGAGATAGGCATGGAGTGCATCGAGACCTTCTTTTAGGGTGCCTTGTACATTTGAAACGAGATGTTGAACGTGTGAATATTTTTCTATAACAAAGGGTTCGTTGCAGAATCGTGTTCCGGGTTCGGAGACTCGAGCGATATCGTTTCGAGCTAGATCGATGAGCATGGTGTGTTCTGCGATCTCTTTTTTGTCGGTTTTGAGTTCTACTTCGTACTTTGCATCGAGATCGGGATCGATAGCGTTTTCTGGTGTTAGGCCACGCGGTTTCGTACCGGCAATCGGACGTATTTCGACAATCTTTTGTTCGTTTCCTTGCACACGTAGTGCCATTTCTGGAGACGCGCCCAGAAGAATACCGTCTTCCTGATGGATGTAGAACATGTAGGGTGATGGATTGATGGATTTGAGCTTTTCATAGATTAGGAGGGGTTCTGCAGTGGTGTTCTGGATCAATGTTCGAGAGGGAACGGCCTGGAAGATATCGCCACGGAAGATTTTGTTCTTGATTTCGGAAACAATGTCTTCGTATTCACTTGCAGTGGTGTCGGTTTCGATTTCCGAGTCTTTGCTTTTTGTCTTTTTAGGAGTTACCAGCTTCTTTTCCAACGTTTTTTCATATTCGCCCATTGTTTTTTTTGCCTGTTGGATGAGTGTTTTTCTATTTCCTTCAGTGATTAATGCATTTACAATGATCTTGGTTACTCCTTTTTTATGATCGGTTACAAAGAGATTGTCAAGGTAATACAATTCGTAATCAGGCGTATCCAAGGTGTTTTGCTCATTTTTTGGGAGATCTTCGAATTGGTCAATCATATCATAGCCGAATGCTCCAAAGAGGCCACCATGCACGTTGTCGGGTGCGTCTGCTGATTTGAACTTGAATGCGATTGTTCTGAGAATGTCAAAATGAGTTTTGGCCTTGATGCGGTCATCTTCGTTTGTGTTTTTTCTTTGTGGTTGTAAGATGCCATACAGAATGTTCTTTTTATGCACTAATTTGTCCACAAACTTGAGATCCTTCTTGATTGTCTTGATATATTGTAATCCAGTATCATTTAATGCTGTAATTTCAAATTCTGCGCCGCGACCCGATACTTTTAGACAGGGAGATGCCGATCCGATGCTTTGTTCGCCATACTTGGGAACGATGTCGGCTGATTCAAAGAGAAGAGAATACTTCTTTTTTCCGTAATTTGAGAGTTTTGCGAAGAATTCCGTTGCATCAAGGGGCTCTTCGATGGTTTTCACTAGAGAAACAATTTGGCCAATTTTTGCTTTTTCGACTTGTTCTTCGAACTCTTCCACACTACCACCCAGTGCTGGGGATGTGGTAACGATATATAAATCTTTACCTCAATCCTATATAAATGAGGGTGTTTACGGTTGAATAAGCTCTCTTTTAGTATTTTGGGTTTTATTTGTTTTTATTGCTCTCTTTTATTTGTTATTATCCTTTTTTTCTTATTTCTGGGTCTTATTTAATCTCCAATTAGGTCATTTATGGGCTTTTTTTGGCATATTTTTCGGTTTTTTTGTGTTTGGCGCTTGGTGACAGGTGTGTTGTCGATACAAAGCTTTTTAAGTAAGGTGAGTTTCCCAGGTGTAACAGCCCGAGTTCATAAGAGCGCATTTAGGGTTCATGAAATGAATTTCTGGCTGTCCGATTATGGTTGAAGAAACAAAACAAGCTGAAGTTAAAAAAGTTAATAGTGATGTTAAACCTGTAGCGAAAGCACAGGATGAATTTAGACACTTTGTGCGTGTGGCTCAGACTGATCTTGAAGGAAAGAAGTCATTGGTGATGGGTTTACGCAAGATTAAAGGTGTTGGCGCTTTATTTTCTAATATGATTTGTGCATTAGCAAAGGTTTCTGCTACTAAGAAGGTAGGCGATTTGAAAGAGGCTGATGTGGCAGCACTTGACAAGGTGTTGAAGGATCCGGCTGCAGCTGGGGCTCCTATTTGGACATTCAATCGAAGAAAAGATATGGATACTGGAGAAGATATGCATTTGATTACTAATGATCTTACGTTTGTAAAGGATAATGACATTAAAGCATTAAAGAAGATGAAATCGTACCGTGGTGTGAGACACATGCAGGGAAAACCTGTACGCGGACAGAAAACGAAGAGTAACTTCCGTAAAAATAAAGGTAAGGTTTCTTTAGGAGTTAGAAAGAAATCTGGCTCGAAGGCAGGTAGAGTATAATGGGCGACCCTAAGAAGACTAGAAAATTGTATCGTGGACCTACGCATCCTTGGCAAAAGGAGAGATTGGAATCTGAAATTTCACTCTTAAAGGAATATGGGTTGAAGAATAAGAAGGAGTTGTGGAAGGTTGATTCATTGCTTAAGAATTATATGCGTCAGGCAAAACGTCTGATTGCTTTAGGTGGCGAGCAGGCTGAAATTGAGAGACGACAGCTTCTTGGAAAATTACAATCATTAGGATTACTTGAATCAGAAAGTGGGGTTGCGGATGTATTGGGTATTTCTGTTAAGGCTTTGCTCGACAGACGATTACAGACTATTCTTCATAAGAAACATCTTGCTCGATCGGTTATTCAGGCACGACAATTTATTGTGCACGAACACGTTTTGGTTGAGGGTAAGAAACTTACTGTTCCTTCGTATCTTGTAACGGTAGCTGAAGAGAATACTATCTCGATGGCACCGGGTTCTTCATTGTCAGATCCTGAACATCCTGAGCGAGCTGCTCCTGAGGTTGCAGCTTCTAAAGCTGAAGTTAAGGCTGAAGCTAAAGAGGACAAAGCAGAAGCTAAGGAAGAAGTGAAGGAAGAAAAATCAGATTCTAAGTCCAAGGATAAGGCTGAAGCTAAGGGAAAGAAGGCTAAAGAAGAGAAAGCTGATGCTAAGGAAGAGTCAAAAGAAGAGGCTACTAAAGAATGAAGAGCACTATGAGATGGGGAGTTGCGCACATTTTCTCTAGTTATAACAATACTATTATTCATATTACTGATATCAGTGGAATGGAGACTATCGCTTTGAGTTCTGGTGGACAGGTTGTGAAATCAGATCGAATGGAGAGTTCGCCTACTGCTGCAATGACTGCTGCTAAGAGAGTGGCTGAGATTGCTCGAGATAAGGGTATCAGTGGAATTCACGTTAAAATTAAGGCGCCTGGTGGGCATAACGGACCTAATAATCCTGGTCCCGGAGCACAGGCTGCGGTTAGAGCACTATCACGAATGGGATTACGTATTGGAATCATACAGGATGTAACTCCGCTTCCACACGATGGATGTAGGAAGAAAGGCGGAAAAAGAGGGAGGCGAGTCTGATGGAAGTCACACTATTGGATCAGGATAAGGGAGGAAACGCAGTTAGTTTTCTGGTAAAGAACACCACTCCCGCATTTGCGAACGCATTGAGACGAACGGTTATTGAGGATGTTCCTACGATGGCGATTGAGGATGTTGAATTTAGAAAAAATAGCTCGATTTTGTATGATGAGATGATTGCTCATCGTCTTGGACTTATTCCGCTTACTACTGATGCTAAAAGTTACATGCTTCCAGAGGATGTTGAAGAGGATCAGCGTGAATCTGCACGGTGTAAATTAACGATGACGCTTAAAGCTAAGGGTCCGTGCACCGTCTATGCGAAGGATATCGAAACTAAGGATCCTAAGGTTAAGCCTGTAGAAGGGGACTTGCCGATTGTTAAATTATTGAAGGGTCAAAGTTTGGAATTAGAATGTGGTGCTTATCTTGGCAAGGGTAAAGACCACGTAAAATGGAGCCCTGGTCACATTTTTTACAAGCAGCGTGCTCAAGTTACTATTCATAACGATAAGATTGACGATAAGGAAAAGTGTGTTGAGCTTGTTCCGAACGGTATTTTAGTATTAGAAGGCGGAAAGCTTTCTATTGCTAAAGACAAGGAAAATGACGCTGACATGTGCATGGTTGCAGCTGATTTGTATCCTGAAGGTTTTACTATTGAGAAAACCGACGATTTCATTTTTACTTTAGAGTCCTGGGGTCAGTTAGATACCAAAGAGATTTTGGTTGAAGCAGCTGGCATTTTAGGAAAAAAACTTGACCTTCTTGCAGAGAAGATTAAGGATGCGAAAGCAATAGAACAATAGTGCGAGGGTGCCGGAGTGGTCAAACGGGCTAGGTTGAGGCAGTGATCGTGAAAGCGAACTTCAAACGCCTAGTGGCTTAGTGCCTGCGCGAGTTCAAACCTCGTCCCTCGCATGGTAACAAACATGGCAAAACGAACAGGACCTACAAACCCTGAATTAAAGGGTTTACTGGAAACATTAGAGGATCGCTCTAGATCTGAGAAGATTCCTTTGTGGAAGCGTGTAGCAGATGATCTTAGTAGATCTTCACGTGCGCGTAGAGTTGTTAATTTATCTAAATTGAATAGATTTACGAAGGCTGACGAGGTTGTTGTTGTTCCGGGCAAGGTATTGGGTTCAGGTGTGTTAAGTCATAAACTTACGGTTACTGCTTTTCAGTTTTCAGGAGAGGCAACGAAGAAGATTGTTGAGGCAGGTGGCGTTGTGATTCCCCTCCAAGATTTTATTAAAGAAAGTCCCAAAGGAAAGCGTGTTCGGGTGATTGGATAATGATAGTCGATGGTACTGATATGTTATTGGGAAGATTGGCTAGTTTTGTCGCTACGCAGGCTCAATTGGGTAAAAAGGTTGATATTGTTAACTGTGAAAAGATTGTTATTTCTGGTAATAAGGACAGAATTTATTCCGATTACATTGCAAAGAAGCAGATGGGGTCTTCAACAAAAGGTCCTTTCTTTTTTCGCGTTCCTGAAAAGTTCGTTAGACGATCGATTCGAGGGATGTTGCCGTACAAGGGACACCACGGGAAGATTGCCTATGCACGGATTAAGTGTCATAGGGGCGTTCCTGAGCAGTTTGCTCAGCACAAGCCAACGGTTTTTGAGGATGCACATTTAAAGCGATTACAGATCATGAGATATGCTACGGTAGAAGACGTATGTAAGATCATAGGTGGAAAATGAAAATATTAACAACTTCAGGAAAAAGAAAGCGAGCTATCGCACGAGCTACTATTCGAGAAGGAAAGGGTGTTGTGACGATTAATGGTGCTGATTTATCTATTGTACAGCCATTAATGTCGAAGAGCAAGATTCGTGAGCCTTTGGTTTTGGCAGGAGATGTTGCAAAGAAATACGACATCGCTGTTCGAGTTGCTGGCGGCGGAGTAAGTGCGCAGGCAGATGCTTGTAGATTGGCAGTTGCAAAGGCACTTACTGAAATTACTAAGAATGACAAGCTTAAAGACATCTTTTTGAAATATGATAGGCAGCTTTTAGTTGCTGATGTTAGAAGAAAAGAACCTTCCAAACCTAACAGGCACGGACAGGCAAGAGCAAAAAGACAAAAGAGCTACAGGTGATACCATGATTATACCGATACGATGCTACAGTTGCGGAAAACCCGTTGGACAGCTTTGGGAGAAATACCTAGAGGCTGTTAAGAAGGGTGACGAAAAGAAGAAGACCATGGATGAGCTTGGTTTGAAGCGTTACTGCTGCAGAGCTTTATTCTTGGGACACGTTGATCTGATCGATATCTCGGCTCAGTTTAAGAAAGTATAAGACCATGATAGACTACCAATTTACGGTTGTCAAGGGGGGAGAGAATAGGGGTCAACCAGGAATGCTGGACCAAATTCTTACTTCTTTGGAAGCTGAATTGCCGTCTATGGACTCAGTTATCAAATGTATAGAGGGAGAAGGTCCAAATTACATTCCTTATAATTCAGGATTTCTTTTTTTACATCTTGTTGAAGGTCGGAAGATAGTGGATTGGATTTACCAGGGAGATGTTCCTTTGAAGTTCGAAGTCAAGCCTGTTACTCCTCAACCACCCCAAAAACCTTAAATACGAATCCATGATTTCTTAGTGTATGTTGGACTTCAATTCGATTGCTGATAAGTGGCAGAAGAGATGGGAGAAGGAGAAGGCGTTCCAGGTTGAGGTTAATTCGAAACCGAAATTCTATGAAGCTATTGTGTATCCGTACATGAACGGATTGTTGCACTTGGGTCATTTGTTTACGTATACTACGAGTGAAGTTATGCTTCGCTATAAACGGATGCGTGGGTTTAATGTTCTTGCTAAGTTTGGGTTTCACTGCACGGGAACTCCTATTGTTGCTGCCGCTAAGCGGGTGGCTGAGGGTGAGCCCACTCAAATAGAGACGTTGAAGAAGATGGGTATTTTGGCCGAGGAGATTCCTAAATTTAACGATCCGGAGTATTGGTGCGAGTATTTTCCGAAAGAAACGTTGAAAGACGTTAAGGCGATGGGATTTTCTATTGATGAGAGGTATTCGTTCAAGACTACTTCTTTGAATCCTCCATATGATGCTATGATTCGATGGCAGTTTAATGCTTTGAAAGAGAAAGGATACGTGAAGCAGGGTGAGCATCCGGTGGTGTGGGATCCTAAAGAAAATGTTCCGGTGGGTGACCATGATCGGATAGAGGGGGAGGGAGAGACTCCTAAGGATTTTATCTGGGCAAAATTTCCACTGAAAGATTCTGATCTTATTTTGATGGCAGGTACTACGCGTCCCGATGCATTACTTGGTCAGACTAACTTATGGGTTGATCCCGATGCAACGTACAAGGTGGTTCATGTAAAGGGAGAGAAGTGGGTGGTGGGAGATGCTGCAATCCAGAAAATAGAATTTCATCTTGGATTCAAGCCTGAAGTTGTTGGGGAGATTCCGGCAAGTGAGTTGATTGGTAAATGGGCGCAGGGTCCGTTGGTGGATTATCCTTTGTATGTTGTTCCTGCATGGTTTATTGATGCTAATGTTGGAAGTGGTATTGTGTATTCTGCCTTAGAAGATCCAGTTGATCTTATTGAAATTAGGAAAATTCAGTCGGATAGCAAGCTTATTAAGAAATATGGTATGGACGAAAAGGTTGTTCAGAAGCTCAAGCCCATTCCTATCATCGATGTTTCGGGTATGGGAGATGATCTAGGTGATGAGATTGCTCAGGAATTTGGAATTACTTCAGCGGAGCAGAAAGCGAAGATCGAGAAAGCTAAAGGCGAGTTGAATCGACGTGTTTTTAGAAAAGGAGTTATGAAAGAAAGTACTGGAAAATACGGCGGTATGAGTGTTCCTGATTGTCAGGAAGCAATCAAAGAGGAACTGATCAAAAGCGGCGAAGGCGTGATGTTTTATGAGTTAACTGCTAGAGTGGTAAGTAGATCATTAGCAGAATGTGTGGTTAAGATTGTTGACGATCAGTGGTTTATTGAGTATAATGATGCTGAGTGGAAGAAAAAGACGCATGAATGTTTGGATGAGATGAAGATGCATCCCGAGGTTGTGCGGAAGCAATTTCATTATGTTGTTGATTGGTTGAATCACTGGGCTTGTACACGGGAATTTGGGTTAGGCACACAGTTACCCTGGGATGAGAAGTGGGTGATTGAATCGTTATCAGATAGTACGTTTCAGATGGCGTATGGCACTATTTCGAAATATTTACAGAATCCGTCTGAGTATGGATTTTCTACTGATAAATTAGATGATGGGTTCTTCAATTATGTTTTTTTGGGGAAGGGAAAGGTGGAGGACGTTGTTGCTAGTACAGGGATTTCTAAAAAGATGGTCGATACGATGCGCGGTGATTTCGAATATTGGTATCCGTTTGATTTTAGAAATTCTGCAAAGGATTTGTTGCAAAACCATTTGGCGTTTTGTGTGTTTAATCATACTGCAATCTTTCCGAAGAAGCATTGGCCTAAATCGTATGGGTTGAATGGTAGAATTATGGTTAATAATGAGAAAATGTCAAAGTCGAAGGGTAATTTTTTCACGGCTCGAGAATTGTATACCTTGCATGGTCCGGATATTGTTCGTTTGACCTCTGCTAATGCGGGAGAGGGCGTGGATGACGCTAATTATGATATGCAGTTCTTGGAGACTGCTAAACGCAGGTTATCGGATCTAGATTTGTTTATTGATGAGCACCATGGCAAGGGTAGGAAATCAAAAAAGTATATCGATGAATGGTTTATTTCGGTGGTACATCAATGTATTGCTCGTGCAACTGAGGCTATGGAGAATGTGTTGTTTAAATCTGCAATTCAGTATGGATTCTTAGATATGCAGCGTCATTTGAAATGGTATTTGAATAGGACGCATGATGAGCCGTCGCAGGAGGCCATTGCATTATATCTTAATGCTCAGGTATTGATGTTGGCGCCGTTCGTTCCGCATTTTGCTGAGGAGTGCTGGGAGAAGATGGGTGAAAGTGGATTTATCTCTCATGCTTCGTGGCCGGTAGCTGATTCTAAAAAGATCAAGGAACATATGCATGTTGGAGAGGCTTTGTTGCGGGATACGTTAGGCGATATACGTCAGGTACTGAAGTTAGCGAAGATTGAGAAGCCCGAGGCCATTTCGCTTTTCGTAAGCAGTTCCTGGAGATATGCTTTGTTTACTGATGTAGTTGCGATGATGGAAAAAGATCCCAACCCTAAATCGGTTTTGGGAGAGCTGATGAAGATTCCTAAGTACAAGAAGCATGGTCAGTGGATTTCTAAGAATATTCCACGGATGGTGGGTTCTCGGAAGATTCCTAGTGTAGAACTTAAACAGAAAGAGGAGATGAAGATGTTGGCTGAGGCTGCTGATTTTATTAAAGATCAATTTGATTGTGTAGTAACTGTAGTGAGTGCTGATAAGAGTGACGAGCACAAGGCTACGTACGCATTGCCGGGAAAACCTGCTATTTTGGTTCTGTAAGCGAAACTGTTTTATAGATTGTTCTTCATGGTCTAGTTAGGGGATAGGTATGGATGTATTGCAACGAAGATTGGAGCGTATCCAGAAAAAACAGGATGCGTTGTGGAAGCAGAAGAAGCTCGATGCATTAGGTGATCAGAAGCATTTTGATGCTTATTTAGGGAAGTTAGATGTAGATATGCCCTGTCGTTTTACGAAGGAGGTTGCTGGAGTAGTG
>CAZBLF010000014.1:0-26777 GCA_964492935.1 uncultured Methanosarcinales archaeon | reverse complement strand
ACCACCAAGAATACCGAATCCAATCAAAATAAGAACCGCAATAATAAAGCCGTATAATGCCTGCGTCTCAGGCAACACCGCAAAAATAATAGATTTACCAAAAGATTTAGATTTCTCCAAAACAGCACCAATTGCAGATGCCGCAGCCGTACCCTGACCAATTGCCGAAATACCGGCTAAACCAATTGCTAATCCAGCACCAATCGCTGCCCATCCAGCTGCAATAGGAATATCAACTGCAGTAGAACCAAACATACCAAATCCAACTAAAATAAGAATAGCAACTAAAAAGCCATACAATGCCTGCGTCTCAGGCAACACCGAAAACAAAATAGATTTACCAAACATCTTCTTATCTCGAGCCGAAGCACCTATACCAGCAGATGCAGCCAATCCCTGACCGATAGCAGAAACCGAAGCAACACCAACAGCCAATCCAGCTCCAACGCTACCAAGCCCCTGTGCAATCGTAATTTCCTTAGCGCCACCAATCAAGCCAGCACCCAATAAAATAAGAATAGCAATCAAAAATCCGTAAATACCCTGTGTCTGTGGTAATGCCTGGAATAACAATGCAGTCGAGAACCGTTTTGGATCTTCAGCAGCCTCCTTAGCTCCTGTTGCACCCACAATCCCAGCCCCCACAGCAGAAGCAATACCTGCACAACTAACCGCAATCGCAGCACCCATAATAGCTAGGGATTTACCATCAATCCCTCCAAAGTCAAGTCCTAAGAAACTACTACTATGCTCCACAATGGATGAAGAAACATTAGTCAATGCAGCAGTAGTAGCGTTAACAACCCCAAATCCTTCAACCGTAACCGCAGCAGTAAGATCAGAACCTAAAACATTCTGAGCAATACTCTCACTTACCACTAAACCACTACCGAAAATCATTCCTTAACCTCCGAATAGTAGCGGTCCTCTTTCAAAGGCGTGAATTTATCCCCACCACCCTCATAAAAGCGACCAAAAAACTCAACAAACTGTAATCGTAACGAATGCACAAAGCTTCCGATAGAATTCATAACAAATCCAAACGTATGACCCATCAAGAAAATCAAGAATGCAAGTATTAGCCCTACAAACGGAACCTCACTCACTAAGTTAGCAAGCAAGTTAACGGCTAAAGCAATACCGGCAGTAGACAAAGAAAGCGCAAATAATCGGGAAAAGCTAATCATATCTCCCATCAAACCGGAAATACCGAGCAAACCAAGCGGACCATGCATAACCACAATACCAATAACCGCACCCGCAAGTATCAACGTAGCAAGTCCAACCCCAAAGAGTAAAGGAGGATTAATCCCCAAAGCGAGCAACGCAATCCCAATCTGCAACACAAACCACAATACTCTATCTCTAAGCATCGTTTTGTAATCCTTTTTACGAATATCTTCTTTCATTCCCAAAACAAAACCAATGTTCAGGTATAATACCGCTACAGCAATCGACAAAATCAAGAAATACAATGGATCTGCCAAAGGATCTTTCCAGAATGCGAGTTCAGCAGACGAAACACCAAAGAAATATTTAGGCAAATCTCCAAAATAAGAACCAGTCAAAACACCAAACAGCATCGTCAAACTTCCCATTCCAGTAATAATGATACCTATCTGCTTCAATCCCTCATCATACTTAGCGAATTTCTTCAGAATAACGGCACCAAGCAACACCAAACCCAATCCATACACCGCATCCGTCAGCATGAATGCAGCAAAGATCAAGAATAAAGGGCCCACAATAAACGTAGGATCTAAATCGCCATATTTAGGCAATGCATATAATTCAGTCAGCATCTCAAACGGCTTCAAAGACTTCCGATTCTGTAACGCAACCGGAACGTTATCATCCTTGCCAGGTTCTTCAACCAACACCGTAACCGCCTTCATCTCTTTTGTAAGCGAATCCTTAAAATGATCAATATCTTTACTCGGAACCCATCCCTGCATCACAAAAAAGCTCGTCGAGTCCAGCATCTTATGAGTGGCCTCTAAACGCTCCTTAGCAATCTCAAGTTCCTCTCGTAATACAACAGATTCCTCAAATAAAGTCTCCGATAAACCAGTAATCTGCGCCAACACCTTAGTCTTCTCAGCCCCAACATGCTCAAGCTGCGACCCAATATAGTCACTCGGATCCTCACGTAATGCCCATGCAGGCAGTGAAATAATCGAACCACCGTGCTGCTTCAATAACGTACTCGCATCCTGTAACGAGCGCTGTAAACTAATAAGTGTGACAACATATTCTTTCTTAGACAAAGCATTCATCTTAAATGCAACCGTCTTTTTATTTTCCAATGCCTTCCTCAACACAGCAGCATGCTCAACCGGAATGCGAGCAACTAACATACCCAATTTCGAAGTATCCGCAAGCTCAGCCAACGGCACATCCAAAGCCGACAGCTGCTCAATAACCTGCTTGTGTGTAGTAATCTCATCCTCTTCCTCAACAAGAGCAGTATGCTGTTCCTCTAACGCAACTAAGCCCTCTTCATGCTCCTTCAAGAAGTCTTGAGCATTCTGTAACAAAGTAGCATCATCCTTGCGTGCAATACCTTTCTTCTCTAAAAACTCCAATCCAAGAACATTCTGAACCATATCCGTCTTTCTTTCTGCTAATTTCAAAACACGAACCAAGCGACTAACTGCAATTAAACTATCAGCAACCTCTTTAATGGTTCCAATCTGCCTAGGTTTCTCTAATTCCACCGAATCCCGCTTAATCTCGACCGGCTGCAATACACCCAGGGCCTGAATACTACCTAATAACCTAGCGCGCTCCTTCTGTAGAGCAAAAAGCGTAACCTTACTCATCTCAATAGGTTTACTCATTGTAAAATTGCTTTCTGAACCGCCCCTACAATTTTAGATTTCTTGCTAGTAGCTGCTTTCTTCAAAGATTCAAGATCCTTTTTACCTTGTTTCTCAATCCTTGCTACCTCAACATCAACTTCCTTCTGCGCAACCGCTAATTGATCAAGCTTCTGCTTATCTAAATCTGCCTGCAATGCCTCAAAAGCATCATTTCCTTTCTGCTCAGCTTTCTCTAAATCAACCGTTGACTTTTTACCAGCATCCTCAATCATATGAGCTGCCTTTTTCTCAGTATTTTTCAATTCTTGTATAATTCCTAACATATTACCCCTCCACGACTGATATTTTGTGTGCTTTTATATCCCTATACTCTTTACTATCCATACACTATTTGTTTTTAGCTATTTTGTTACTAATCACCCAATCAAACAGGACCTCAGTCACCTTATTCAAATTAATTCTAATCCTTCTCATCCCATACGTCTTAATATTATTAACGTCCGGCGTCCTCAATCCAGTCGCCAGCGCCTCAAACGCAATAACTCTCGTTAAGTCAAGACTCGATAACTGATCAGTTAGCTCCTTCAAAGACTCAAGAATCGAGGAAACCTGTTTTAAGAATGCCGTCTCCTTACGATCTACCAAAATCAATGAATCCACCATGCGCTCAAGATGCGACGCAACCAAAGCAATATAATGTAAATCCAACGGCTTAATCGTCATCGCCACGTTCTCCGCCAACGAACTCACAACCGATTTCGTAATTAACAGCTTACTTTTATCAATCTCCTCCTCATACCGATTAATCAGGTCAAGATCATAGTTATCGATCATCACATGCGAAAGACTGTGAATCTTCTTCACCATCGTCTTCAATAACGTTTTAGGATCCTTAATCGAGATACTCGACTCATGGGTAATAGTATCTCCCTCCAATTCCACAAATTCTAACGCAGAAATGGACTTACGTTTATCCAACAACGCAGCCAAATTAGTCTGTTTTGCAAGTTTTAGCGTAAAAGACTGTGTAGGATTGATGTAACACGCCATAATCAGCTTAATCAACATCGAAGGCGTAGCAGAAGGAATATCCAACGTCAAATGATGCTGTTCCGCCTCTCTCGTATCCGGACTAACCGTCAAACTACCATCATTATTACTAGTAATACTCACCTTACTCGAAGAACTAATCTTGTACTGCTTACACCAACTCGTCGGCAGGTACACATAATGCATATTGCCGGTTTTCTGTACGTTTCGTATGTCCATATCCTTTGTATCTATAATATATAGGGTACTCTTTACTATCTATATAAACCTATCGCTCCCGTCGGTAGAAGGACAATATAAAGGCTCTCAGAAATGAACAAAATCGAAACATTTAAATACCTGGTTAATTACTATATAGTAGAGACAAAATGGAAAAAAACGAAAACACACAAACCCAACAGTACCTAGACGACCTGTTTAATAGCCTGGACCTAAGAAAGTCATTCATAGTTCCCGAGAATGTAGGTGAACTAGTAGAACATGCGCTTGAACATCCTCCTACGCGAGGTCAGGAACCCATAAAACATAAAATCAAAGCCTGTAACAATGGAGTCATTAACGAACCAGGATCACAACACCTTGAATTGAAATATCTGATTAACCCTAACGCAGAGTATACACGGCCGTTCTGGTTCCCTATTAGCGAATCAGGTCTCCATCCCATGAATCAAAAGTACGCAATTCGATATGTCGATGACCTCTTCAACAACGAAACAGTCCTAGAAGAACTCAAAAAGTATGATCATGCAGTGCTCGGAACCATAATTCGATACCTTGAAGAGCCACTACCTCGCGAACTCAGAAAACGAAGGGTATTGTTTAAATACAATTCTCCAGTATTAACTGCAAGAATGCCAGTACTGATAGTGCCAGACGATGCACCCTCGGAAGTGATTAAAGAGTGGCACCGGAAGCATCTCGAAACCCTTAGTACGCACGAAAAAGCAAAGATTTTCCCCTACCACAAGGATGAATCACTAGGAGACTTCAACAATACGTTGGATGTGTGGGCCAAGGTATAGACCAATAACCTTTTTATACCCTAACGTTATCTTCTAGCACATGGGGAAAAAACAATCTGCAGGCCTGAGTGTAAAGAAACACGAAGACATGTCCACCTGGTACACCGAAGTCATCCAAAAAGCAGATCTAGCAGACTATTCATCCGTTTCCGGCTGCATCATCTTCAAACCCTATTCCTACGCCATCTGGGAGAAAATTCAATCAGAGGTAGATAAACGACTAAAGGCAGATGGCATCGAAAACGTATACTTCCCACTTCTCATCCCAGAAAAACTACTCCAAAAGGAAGCAGCCCACGTTGAAGGCTTCTCTCCCGAGGTAGCCTGGGTAACCCATGCAGGCGACTCCAAACTAGACGAACGCTTAGCTATTCGACCTACTTCAGAAACCATCATGTATGAATCCTATTCCAAGTGGATTCGTTCACATAGAGATCTACCTTTACTGTACAACCAATGGAACAATGTAGTACGATGGGAATTCAAACACCCTGTACCGTTTCTAAGAACGAGAGAATTCCTCTGGTGCGAAGGCCACACCGTCTTTGCAACCCAAGAGGAAGCAGAAAAGGAGTGCAACCAAAGACTCCAAATGTGGGAAGACGTCTCTCGAGACTTATTTGCCTTACACGGCGTTCCCGGCAGAAAGACAGACCACGAAAAGTTCGCCGGAGCACTCTACACCCTATCCATAGAGTACTTCCTACCCAATGGCAAGGCAATCCAAGGCCCAGATGCTCATCACGACGGCCAAAACTTCGCAAAAGCATTTGACATCACTTTCCTCAGCAAAGACGAAAAGACCGAACACGCCTGGCAGAACACCTGGGCAATAACGACAAGAATGATTGGCGTCTTAATCATGGTCCACGGCGATGACAATGGTTTAGTACTCCCTCCAAGCCTAGCGCCCATCAAAACCGTCATTGTCCCTATCTTATTCAAAGACTCAAAAGCAAAAGTACTGAAAGCCGCAAAAGACATCGCGAAAACCCTAGATGCAAAACTAGACGATCGCGACGAATACTCGCCCGGCTGGAAATTCAACGAATACGAATTAAAAGGAGTCCCCATCAGAATAGAATTAGGCCCAAGAGACCTAGAAAAAGATGAAGTCGTAGTCTACAGAAGAGATCTCCAAAAGAAAGAAACCGTCAAAATAGATGACCTTAAAGACTACGTAGACAAAACCCTAGAAGCAATCCAAAAAAATCTCTATAAACAATCAAAAAAAGCACTAGAAGAAAACATTGTTGAAGTAAAAGACATGAAACAGTTCAAGAAAGCGATCGATGACAAAAAACTAGCCCTAGCCCTATCGTGCGGCCAAGAAAGCTGTGAAGAAATCACAAAAGACAAAACCGGCGGTGCAAAATCACTCAACATCCCATTCGCAAAAACCCTAGCAACAGGAAAATGCGTTCAATGCAATAAAGAAGCAGTAGCTAAGATTCTATTCGGTCGCGGCTATTAATCAAACCGAGTTCTACCATAACGAATCAACATCCCATCCTGCAATTGCACATTCATACCTCGAGAAGGTCCAGGATTAAACTCCGTAGGCAAGAAACTCTTAGCATACCGAATAGTAACATAAATCTCGCCGTTTTCAGATTTAAACGTCCACACCGGATAATTAATCCAGTTCGTATGCAACGCATACCCATACGCTTCCCGATATTCCTGCACCAATCGACCATCAACCCCAATATCATTAACCACAATCGGAATCACTAATTCTTGTTCCCTTCCCATCAATGAAACCATTCCAACACGATACGCATCTCCCTCAATCAACTCGTACGTGTGAGTATTCCCATTAAAAGCAAATTCCTCCAACGGTTCAAGAGCAGTAAACGGCACAGAATAAGAAAATGCAAAGAAAGCCTTTCCAACAATCAACAATACTAGATAGCCAACCGCAAGAAATGAACTTACCTTAACGCCACGACCAACAAACCGAACCAACCTCCTCTTGCGACGCTTTTTCAACGCCTGAACACAATACACGATAGCAACCAACATAACGAGCTGCGACAGCACCAGAGTCTGAATATTAAATTCATTCATTCTTATTGCAGGATACACTCCCAACAACAGAAAGAATAGGTAAGCAAACACCGGGCCCTTCTTCGATTCATTCTCAATCAACGATGAGCAGATCAAGAATGCCAACATCAACGAGGTAAAGAACATCAACCAGCTATCAAACACCTCAACAATCCCTAAATAAAAGGGAGCATACGAAAACGGCAACAACGGAAACATCTTCCATGAAGTTAAAGCATCCAACACCAAGTGCGAGCCCCAAATGCAAAAAACAGCAAGTAACGTCTGCCTCTTTCGAGTAAAAGCTAATGTAACCAACAACACCACACCAAGCAACAACAACGAATGACTAATCCCTCGATGCCCCAACATCATAACTGCAGTCTGCGAACTCTCATAAAAATCCAAGCTATAATTGAAAATATTCCGACCAGCAGCCAGAACAATAAAGAAAATCGCATCCAAATCAGGAATCACCGCAACTAAACCAATCCAAAATTTCTTATTTCCGCGATAGCCAAGAAAATATGCAATCAACACACCAAAAATATAATGCATCGATGTAGCAACCATACGACCTGTATAAACTCGAAGTTCTTAAAGGTAATTGTTCTTAATCGAAACCCTTAAAAATCAATGACGCACTTTCTCCGTCATGGCCAAAGAAGAAGACAAAGTCGACACGATCACCGGCGAACAGTGCCCGATGTGTGGTAAGAAAGAATTAACCCTCATGGAAGCCGAGAAGGAAGTTCCCTATTTTGGTAAACTAGCTATCTTTTCAATGACCTGTGGTGCATGCAAATACCATAAAGGAGATGTCGAGGCACTAGAAGCACAAGAACCCTCTAAATTCACCTTCAACATCTCTAGCGAAGAAGACATGAAAGTACGTGTCATAAGATCCAGTGAAGCAACCATCAAAATACCTCATGTAACCACCATCACTCCAGGCCCAGCCGCAAATGGATTCATCACCAACATCGAAGGAATCTTCGAACGTGTAAAGGCACAAGTAGAAACCGCGAAGAACGGAGCCGAAGACAAATCAGAAAGAAAGAAAGCAAAGAACATGCTCAAAAAGATAACCAACATCATGTGGGGACGCCAAGAACAAAAGATCATCATCGAAGACCCCACCGGCAATTCCGCAATCATAAGTGAAAAGGCCGAAAAAACAAAACTAAAACAGTAAAACTTAAATACAACAAAATTTCTATTACAATAATGAACCTTCAACAACTCAACAAATTATTCAATGAAATACTGAAGGTGCGCACAAGTATCGTGCAGAAAGCTCTAACTATTAGCCTGGACCTTCCCGAAGGACAACCAAAAAAGCGGATGCATCAGTACCTACTGCAAATTGAAGCAGTCCTAGCATTGAAACCGAAGTTCTACCAGTATCTTAATAGTAATCTAAGAATAAGCAAAGAGATGCAAGAACAACGCAAGACGCTTATAGAACAATTAAAAAGTAACCTTGGTCCATTTTGGCACCACCCTGGAAGTAATGCTTCCAGACGGGACATGAACGACAACCGAGGATGGACAATTGCGTTAACACATAGAGATTCAGAGGTCGCCAAAGAATTGTTAAACGCAACCAACGAAGAGATTATCAAAAAAAGAGCAATCGATACGGACCTTACATTCTATCTCCAAAACGACTATCCTACCTTCATGAGCCAGACAAAGGAAAGGAAAGAATTTCTCAAAATTCCTGCAGCGATGCAACTTGTCCGATTGCATAGAAGACTGATCAAACTTGAACACACTCTAGAAAAAGAGATCGCCTATACTGATGAGTACACGCACGAACTACAACACCGAGAAGAAAAAATAGCCTCAGCGCTGAAGCGTATTGAAAAAGACCTACAGGAAGGCACTGATTCCAAGGGAGGCGTAAGGCGTCTTAAAAAACAACTATCCTAATTTCTAAGTCCAAGCAAACATATTTAAACCTTCAACCCATACCAACACCATGGTTAAAATAGGCATTATCGGCGGATCCGGACTAGAAAATCCAGAACTTCTAAGGGACGCACAAGAACTAGACGTAGACACCCCATACGGAAAACCTTCTTCAACTTTAACGTCAGGAACCATTAACGAAGTAGATGTCATCATCATTTCACGACATGGTAAAAAACACGAAATCATGCCCACCAACGTTCCCAACCAAGCAAATATCCATGCCCTAAAAGAGCAAGGTGTAACTCACATTCTTGCAACCAGTGCATGTGGAAGTTTAAGAGAGGACATAGCACCAGGAGATTTCATAATAGTCGACCAGTTCATAGATCGAACAACAAAAAGACCTTCAACCTTCTACGAAAAAGACCATGTCTGTCATCTTCCCATGGCCAAACCTTTCTGCAACCATCTAAGAAAAAACTTTCAAGAGTCATGCAACACCTTAAACTACAAAGCAGAAGAAAAAGGAACCGTAATAACGATAGAAGGCCCAAGATTATCAACAAAAGCTGAATCACATTTATGGAGACAATGGAAAGCAGATGTCATCAACATGTCCACCGTTCCCGGATGTGTTCTAGCCAGAGAAAAAGGTATCTGTTACAGTGTTATCTGCATGGCAACCGACTACGACGCATTCATCGATGGAAAAGAAGCAAATGTAACTGATATCCTCAAAGTCTTCAAGGACAATGCAGAAAGAGTAAAAAAGTACTTCTAGAAACCATCAAAAATGTCAAAGACCAAGAATGCACCTGCCAAACTGATATACAAACATCGGTGATCAGCTAATGGATCTCAAACAATACATCCGAAGCGTTCCAAACTGGCCAATCGAAGGAGTCATGTTTCGCGATATCACCACCCTTCTTCAACATCCAGAAGCATTTAGATATGTCTGCGACGAACTAACAAGTCGCTACAAAGAAAAAAAGATCGATGCAGTTGTTGGAATCGAAGCACGCGGCTTCATCTTCGGGAGCGTCCTAGCTTACAACCTAGGCTGCAGCTTCGTCCCGATCCGAAAGCCAGGTAAGCTACCTGGAAAAACCATCAGCGAAGAATACGAATTGGAGTACGGAAAAAACACACTAGAAATACACGAAGATGCCATTGAAGAAAATCAAAACATAGTCATCATAGACGATCTCCTAGCAACCGGCGGCTCCCTTAAAGCAGCAATTAACCTAGAAGAAAAGCTAAAGGGCAACATCGTAGAATGCGCAATCGTCATCGAGCTACCCGAACTAAAAGGAAGAGAAAAATTAGGTAAACATAAGATTTTCAAATTAATAGAATTCTAACGTTACTCCTTACTGCTAGAAGAACCTTCATCTGCAGAAAAGGCATACACCACCAAACTAAACACAATCATCGTAAAGATAATAGCACCGTGATAAATAGGATTCACCAACCAGTCCGGCAACGCATGAAACCAGCCGCGAGCACGTCCAAAAAAGAACAACACCACGGTAAAACCAAAAATCGCAATCGAACCCTGCACAATGCCCTCGAGCTTAGTCTCCCGACTAAAGAAGTTCACAATCATTAATGCCGCCGCAATACCTAATATTAAAGGTGCAACAATAAAATCAACGGAAATAACATAAATCACCACCGCCGTCAGCACCACTCCTCCTGTAGCATACATAGGATTCTGTGCTATTTTCCCACCCATCGTTCCAATCAAAATCAAGGCACCCATTGCAGCAACAATCACAATAGAAATACTAGGAATCGCCTCATTAAAAATGTCAACCGGATCCTTATCCGCAGGATACAATCCAGTAACGTGCGGCACCACCACCATTAATCCAATAACCAGTGCAATAACCAAATTATATTTCTTCGCTCGATCCCCAAGAATGTTTGCTTTCTCTAAGATCCCAAAAAACACAACAAAAACCAGTAAGAACGGCAGCATCACCTCACTCAAACCCCAATTCTCCAGAATCTGAACAAAGTTCTCTAAATTGTATGCATAACTAGCCATACACACCTATCAGAAAAAAGAGTATATAAAGATTTCCTAAGAACTACTTCTTATATCGGTACAAATACACAATTCTACGTCCCGCAGGTTCCACAACCTGATACGCTTTCTTGAACACAACAATCCCTGCCTTCCGCAACCGCTTCAAATTGCCAACAACCGTATTAAAAGAAGCATCCAGCAAATTAGCAATCTCTCGAGCATTAAGCCACTTGGACTTATACTTCTTCAATAAATCATAAACGTCTTGCTGCCCCATAAAAAACAATAAACTTTAGCTGTTTAAAAACATTGCTATCATACTCAACTACAAAAGTAAAAGAGATCTAAATTCCCAATTGGTTATACACACCTTCCAATGAACGAGGAGGGTCAAGATCGAAAATAGGATGGAACAGCTCATCCTCCCTCACAAGAGTAAGAACTCTAACTCCCCCAATATCAATGGGAATTTTCAACCGCTCGCGATAAGTACTGCAATACTGAAGACACGCACACAATCTCCTATCCTCAGATAAAAAATCTACAGGTTCATCCTTAGACAGCTCCAAAGCAAAAGCAGCCAAAGACGCATCAACAGCAGTATAAGGCCTTTTACGAGAGACATCGAAAAGATAAGTATAGGGTGCTAAAAAACTAAGAAGATCATCACGATGCGGAAACAATTGCTCAGAAAACTCACAACTAGCAAAGTCATATTCTGTGACCAATCCATCCTCTACCCAATCTTCTGGAGTGTAAAGCCATAGCGCCTCCTCAAAACAAGCAGAAATGGTAGAGGCTCTAGAGGGCCCTTGTAACAAATCAAGCAACTCTGCCTGATAGTAGCCCATACCTTTTCCAAAAGCAGCAACATTCGTATCAAAAACAATACGTCGATCACTATCAAAAATCATCTGCAAGTTTTTTGCGCAAGAATCCATCTACAATCCAACAGATTTCTTCAACGCTTCCGCTTTATCCGTCCGTTCCCACGTAAAGTCATCCTCTTCTCTACCAAAATGACCATACGCTGCAGTCTGCGCATAAATAGGGCGCAACAGATCCAAACTAGAAATAATGCCACTTGGAGTGAGATCAAAAACAGAACGAACTGCCTTTTCCAACACATCACCCTCAACTTTGCCCGTTCCAAACGTCTCAATTAAAATCGAAGTAGGTTCAGGAAATCCAATCGCATATGATAACTGTACCTCGCACCGATCCGCCAAGCCAGCAGCAACAATATTCTTAGCAACATATCGAGCTACATACGCACCAGAACGATCCTGCTTATTAGGACCTTTTCCAGAGAACGCTCCACCCCCATGACGACCCATGCCGCCATAGGTATCAACAATAATCTTCCTACCGGTCAATCCAGTATCAACGTGCGGACCACCTAATACAAAACGACCCGTCTCATTAACCAAGAATCGAGTTTCAGAATCAATATACTCCCCACACACCGGTCGAATAACCTTTTCAATAATATCGGCCTTAATCTGTTCCGAAGTCGGTTCAGGATCGTGTTGAGCCGCAATCACAACGGTATCCACACGCAACGGCTTATGGTCTTTATCATATTCAATCGTAACCTGCGACTTTCCATCCGGCCTCAAATAATCAATAATAGCCTCCTCACGACATTCAGTCAATCGTTTAGTTAATCCATGAGCAAGCATAATAGGCAAAGGCATCAATTCCTTAGTCTCTTTACAAGCAAAACCAAACATCAAACCCTGATCCCCAGCACCCATCTCCTTATGAGCACCATCTCCATCATCCTCTCCCTGCGCAATCTCCGGAGACTGTTCATCAATAGCAGAAATAACAGCACAACTCTTGTAATCAATCCCATATTCCGGGTTCGTATAGCCTACTTTCTTCAATGTATCTCGAGCAATCTTCGTAGCATCAACATACGTACTCGTAGTAATCTCGCCACCAATCATGATTAAACCCGTAGTCGTGAACACCTCACAGCAACACTTACCATTAGGATCAACCTTCAAAATAGCATCCAAAATAGCATCACTAATCTGATCACACACCTTATCCGGGTGCGCCTCAGTTACGCTTTCCGATGTAAAAAAATAGTTTTTTTCTGTCATTGTAATCCCTCCATAACTATCCAAGTTAACTCCCGACCCTATATAAGGATTTGCGTCAAAATTATTCCAATCAGAATAATCAACAGGAAATTCCAATAATTAATCCGTTTGAAATACGTCGTATTCCAAAAAGCATAAAAAGGCCACTCAATTATTCCCATAAATGATAGCCACATTACAGCAAATCAAGAAGATTAGGAAGCAACTCAACCTAACGCAGCATCAGTTTGCGAAACAGGTAGGAGTTTCACAAAGTCTTATTGCAAAAATAGAGGCAGAGCGTATTGATCCAAGCTATTCCAAAGCAAAGAAAATCCTAGATGCAATCGAACATCTAGGTAAGGAAGAGCACGGAAAAGCCAAAGATATTATGACTAAGACAATCATCTCCATAACACCCAAAGCAACCATCAAAGCAGCCTTTGAAAAGATGAAGAAAGCAGATATCTCACAACTACCGGCATTAGAAAACAACAAAAGCATCGGAATAGTCTCAGAATCCATCATTCTTGAAGCACTATTACACCAAAAAGGCAACACCGTAGAAGATATTATGGGCGATGCTCCGGCGATTATCTCAACAAACACATCATTAGATGCAGTTTCCGGACTCTTAAGATTTTCTCCATTAGTATTAGTATCAGAAAACGGCAACATCAAAGGAATCATCACCAAATCCGACCTCCTCAGCAAAGCATTCTCATAACATTTTATATACTCCCTTCCCCCTAACATCCTCATGTCAGAAACAATCAAAGCTTACGTTCTAGATATCACCTATAAAGTACTCAACAACAAAGCAGTCATCCATCTGTATGCGAGAACAACAGACAACAAACTCATTTGCATCCAAGATCCCAAGTTCCAACCCTACTTCTACGTTATCAGTAAAAAAGACATCACAGAACAACTCAAAAATCTAAAAACAAAAGATGCGTACATAACAAAAGTAGAACACGTAAAAAGAACTTTTCTAGGAGACGAAGTACAAGCACTCAAAGTAACCGCATCCCTACCTGCAGATGTCCCCAAACTCAGAGTCGATATAAAAAAGTGGGATAATGTAGAATTAAAAGAATATGACATCCCCTTTAGAAAGAAATACCTCATCGACAAGAACATCTACCCGCTAGGATTAATAGAAGTCACAGGCACATTCACAGAAGACAAGTTCCCAACATTTGAAGCAACCAAAGTAACCGCAAAAGAACAAATGATGGACAATCCCAACATCCTTGCATTTGACATCGAAACCTACAGCCCTAACGGAAAAACCATCGATCCAGAACGCAATCCCATTCTCATGGCCGCATTTCACGGAAAACGCTACAAGAAAGTGCTCTGCTGGAAAAAATTCCCCACAAAGCACGACTACATTGAATTTGTCGAAGATGAAGCAACACTAATCAAAAGATGCGTCGAAATCATCAAAGAACAATCTCCCGATATCATTGCTGGCTACTATTCCGACGGATTCGACATGCCCTATCTCGCAACAAGAGCAAAAAAACACAAAATCAAACTCGATATAGGACTAGACGGATCCGAATTAAAGATAGAACGCAGAAGAAAGGTCTCAGCAGACATTCGCGGCATCAATCATTTCGATGTCTTCAAATTCGTACGAAAATCGCTAGGACCAACACTAGATGCATTCTCACTCAAATTAGACACCGTAGCCAAGAAACTACTAGGAGATCAAAAAGTGGGCGTAGATATTGGTCTACTTCATGACGTCTGGGACAATAAACCGAAACAACTCGAACCCTATGCCGTCTACAATCTCCACGATACCTACCTCACCATCAAATTAGCAGAAAAACTCTGGCCAAACCTCATCGAGATGAACAAAATAGTCGGCATGACCGCTCCCGATCTCGCACGCTCCGGATTCTCACAACTAGTAGAAACCTACATCATGCGCGAGGCATTCAAAGCAAACGAATTAGCACCAGACGTACCCCACAACGAAGACTATGCCGCACGACACCAAGACAGATTGATTGGCGGCTATGTCCATGAACCGCAACCCGGAATCTACAAAGACGTCACCATTTTCGATTTCCGCTCTCTATATCCCACCATCATCGCATCCCATAACATCGATCTCGGAACCATGAACAAGAAAGGATGCAAAAAGAAAATCCTTCCACCCTGGGAGAAAGGAGAAAAGGACTACTTCTGCCAAGACACGCCCGGCTTCATCCCAAGATTAATCCGAGAAATTATTATGAGAAGACAAAAAGTCAAAGAAGCAATGAAAAAACAGTCCACGCCCGTATTAGAAGCAACCTCTCAATCACTAAAGCTCATGGCAAATTCATTCTATGGCTATCTCGGCTTTCCCAATGCAAGATGGTACTGCCATGAATGCGCAGAGGCAACAACCGCCTATGGTCGATATTACATTAAACACACCATCTCCGAAGCAACCAAACACGGCTTCAAGATAATCTATTCCGACACCGATAGCATCTTCATCGCACTACAGGAAAAGAAACTAGCAGAGGTAAAATCATTCCAAAAAGAAATCAATAAACAACTTCCCGGCGTCATGGAGCTCGAGTATGAAGGTCATTACCCAGCAGGAATTTTCGTAGCCACCAAATCAGGATCAGGCGGTGCAAAAAAACGATATGCTCTCATGAACAAGGAAGGCGAGCTAAAAGTCCGCGGCTTCGAATCCGTAAGACGCAATACTAGTCCCATCGCCAAAAATACTCAAGAAAAAGTTCTCAAGATGATTCTCACCGATCACGACAGCAAACGCGCAGAAGCCTTCGTAAAAAAAGTAACCAAAGACCTCAAAGCACATCTCATCCCATTGGAAGACTGCACCATCACCACGCAACTCACCAAAGACCTCAAAAACTATCAAGCCATCGGCCCCCACGTCGCAGTTGCCATGAGAATGGAAAAGCAGGGCATCCCTGTAGGCGCAGGAACAACAATCGCATTCATCATCACCAAAAACGGAACCAAAATCCGAGATAAAGCCAGAATGCCCGAAGAAGTCTCCCAAAAGCAGTACGACGCCGACTACTATATCGACCACCAAGTCCTTCCCGCTGTAGAGAAAATCTTCGAAGTCTTTAACATCAAAAAGGATGAAATCGCAACAACAAAGAAACAATCCACTCTAGGTAGCTTCCTATAACTCTTTTCTGAGAAATGTATGTGTATAGCTTCCTCAGGTCGAAATTCCATTATACTTCAAAAGCAGGTGCGTTGCGAGGGGTTGCTCCTTACGGGAACGCAGCACTATAGAAAACAAGAGCAAGAATTTCGAAGATGCTATGCACATACAAAGAAAAGAAATGTTTATAAATGAGAAGTAATCAATAACCAAAATGGACGGCGACGATCACCTGGTCATCAGCATCAAACTGAAGAAATTCTGGATTGAGCGATTAATCTATTACGCAATCATTATAGGGCTAGTTGCTACTGTTTTCATCAACCCGTTGAGTGCAAACTGCGATCAATCTTCTACTCCTATTATAGAAACCGTAACCGCTCCCGTGGTAGCCGCAGCTACTGTAGTAACTCCAGAACCCGAGCCTGAACCGGAACCCGAAGTGGTAGTAACACCTGATCCCGTAGATGAAGAACTGACGGGCAACATCACGCTAGGCATCGGCAATGTCGAAACCCTAGCGGGAAACAACACCATGAAAGTGGAATCCGTATTCATTATCATCGATAACGAAAAAGAACTCTTCACACCTAAAGTAAGGTTATATTGGTACACCTCAAGCACCGACGCCGATGCAAAAGACCGTCAACGCACCGAGTATACCTATCCTTCGCTCATCCCAACCGGATTGACCAATAGCAAAAAGCTAGACGACGAATTAACCTCTCACTATGTCATCGGCTACGAGAATAAGGATACCAAATTATACGTTCTTGTAGAACTTCTTAATGCAAAAGACAACACATTAATTGCAAAAGAAACAAAGTCAATAACTATTTAGTACGTAATAACTTCTGGATGATCATCAGATTCTTCTTCAACTTCAGGTTCATCCACAACCTCAATCGTTTCTACAGCACTAGCAGGAGCACTACTACTTGCAGCAGAACTATCTCCAAACATATTGCCAAAAATATTACCACTAGCAGGTTCGGCAGCCTGTTCAGTAGCCGGCACATCATCCACCACTTCTGACCCAACCACATTACTACCACTATCAAAGATATTAGGACTGTTCGTATACACTTTCTTACCCACCAGCGACTTCAACAGCGATAACGCATGCTCAATCTCCTCGTGGCTGTCCTCTTTCGTGTCAATTGTAATCTTCATACCCTCATTTTAACATCCACAATATATATAGTTTTCTATCCCGGAAAGATAATCTTTATAAAACCCCGCCTGTCCTCATAACACTCATGCCTCCGTAGCAAAGATAGCTAGCCTTTACAAAGGCTAGGACCCAAAGAGGTATTGTAAGCACGCCTCCGTAGCATAGTAGCTATTGCGTGTGACTTGTAATCACAAGGTCGGGAGTGCAACTCTCCCCGGGGGCTTCTCTTTTATAACAACATTTAAAAACATATTCTGAACTCATTAGAAGTGAAAAAATGAGAATTATCATATTTGGTCCTCCGGGGGCTGGCAAAGGGACCCTTTCTAAAAGTCTCGTGAAAAAATTCAACATTCCCCAGATTAGCACTGGAGACTTACTACGAGAATCAATCAAAGTCCTAGATGAGATCGGAAAGGAAGCAAAACCGTATATGGATGCGGGACAACTGGTACCAGACGAACTGGCAATCAAGCTACTGAAACAACGACTAAAACACTCAGACTCAAAAAACGGCTTCATTCTCGACGGATTTCCTCGCACTCAAAAACAGGCAGACGAATTGGAACATATCACTCATATCGACCATGTCCTCAATCTAAAATGCTCCAAGGCAATCATCCTTGAACGCGTTGAAAACAGAAGAACCTGCGCAAACTGCCACGCGATCTTCCACCTCATCAACATGCCCCCTAAGCAAGAGGGCGTCTGTGACCAGTGCGGCGGACAACTCATTCAGAGATCTGATGATAACGCAGCCACCATCGAACGCCGCCTAGAAACCTACTCCGAGCAAACAAAAACCCTTATCAACTACTACCAAGAAAAAGGAATTCTTCGCGATATTAATGCAGAAGGCAAAATCGAAAACATCATCAAAGAAGCAAACTCAATTCTTTCCAAATAACTGATCAACCACAACCGTTGCATAAGAATTCTTAGGTAAGCTAAACTTCAATACAACGCCATTTTCAACCGCAACCATCTCAAAATCAGCAACCTCAACACGAGATGTTCTAGTAGTACCTTCAGTACTTAGTTCCGGCAACGCACGAATAATAAAGTCTCTACACGTAATCTCCTCACGTTCCATAATATTCTCAACCGCTTTCTGTACATCCTCACCAAATTCATCAATTTCAGTGCCAAAACCAATCAGTGGCAGCTCAACATCACCCTCAACAAGAGAAACCAACTCATTAAACAACAAAGACTGATACGCATGAACAAATAACATCAATAACTTCCCCGGAACACATCTCAATGCCCCCACAACATCTGTAGGATTAGAATGTAAGTGCTCCTCAACAGATTCCTGCAATCTGCCACCCTGCGCAATAACAAAGCCGCAAGCACCCTTAAAATCACCTTTAACGATTGCCCTTCCAACATCAGCATTCGTAGAAGAAAACCGCTGTTCCCCAAAAAGATTAGGAATAATGAAAGGACTCTTAACATCTTGAACCTCAACACCCCTAACAACAATCTCAAAACTATTTCCCGATAAATATCCTAAATGAATCGGCGTATCACTTTTTCCAATAACCGTAACCGTAATATCTCCAAACGAAAGATCAGAAACCTCCCCTTCCACAGAAATAAACTGCGAAGTAACCGCCTTCTTGTCCTTATTACCTGCAAAACCAATACGTTTTACCGGAATTCCTAACCGAACAGCAATCTGTTTAACCGCCTCAATCGTCCCAATATTACGCTTCTCCAGCAAACAATACGTATATTCTCCCTCGCCCAGTTCGCTCTCGCTAAAGCAAGCGATCTCAGTAACCTTAAAATCTTCAGGTGTTTCTTTTATAGTATACATCATATCACCCTACCAATGATTAGAACCAAAACTGGTATACGTTACCCGTTGTACTTGAGGAAAGGGGACAGGGACGCCAATAATGGGGTCTGCCAGAATAATATCTGCTGGCCGGTCCTCCGAAATGCTCCGAGCAACATCAGAAATCCTCTTTCGCTCTGCTTGCGGGAGTGCATCCAGACAAAGACCCAGTACCTTATCTCGCCAGCAATAGTCCAAAGCATAGCTAGTCCAATCCCATTCCTGGATTTCAAAATTGTCACCATCCCACCCTACATTTTGAGGAAAACGCTCAACTAACAGATTATAGTAACGATCAAGCTTCGCATAAAGCGAATCAGAATCCGTGGCAGGTACAGTAAATGCTGCCTCATCTGAAAAGACGCCACTCGCTGCAGCAGCCTGAGCAACAATATCTAGTGTAGTACCTACCCGAATAATTCCTCTATCCATGTCTAGAATAACCCTTCAGCGTTTAAAAACCTATATATAATGAACCACAATTTACTATTCTATGCGCCTGTAGCTCAGCCTGGATAGAGCGAATCCCTCCTAAGGATTAGGTCCGGAGTTCGAATCTTCGCAGGCGCGTTATCTCTTCCTAACAACTTGCATCAAGAAACCAAGAACAACTAGAATAACGCCCATCAACCCATATGCGGAAGTTAACGATAAAATTGAATTTTCAACCAAATACTGAGCAACTGCAAATAATAAAAAGAACATACCCATAGCCAAGAACAAACCTGAAGCCAACATCAAATGAATATCCTTCTTAACCGTCTCAATCGGATGCATAATCAAGTCAGTAAGCAAGCTCTTATTCGCCTTTATGACCGTAAACACATCACCAACCGCAGTAATAGTATCTGTTAATGAGAAATTCTTCTTAACCGCTTTCTTCTTAGGCATCTAAGGAGTAACCTCGGAATCTTTCACCGAATTAAAAGAGGCATCGCTAAACACCCATGTGTTATCGTCACTGTCAATCCTATACACAAAACCATAATACTCCTCCAAAGCCACCGTACCTACATTGGTCTCCAGAATAAGAGTATCTCTTCCCTCGACCTGCCGTTCCTCAATCTTCTCTGCAGAAGTAACCTGAGCCAACCAATCTAGAGGGGTGTCAAGGTAAGCAGTAGCATACACCAAATCCTTAATCTCTCCTACGACTCCACCACATTTGGAATGTCCAACGCAATGCGCCTTAGCAGTTTTCGCATCAGTATCTAGGTAAATATAATTATAGAATTTCCCCTGCTCCTCAACATTAGTCTCTGGAAGAATAATCCTCATCTTGCTCCCTTTAACCGTCACGCTAAATAACTGACCACTTTCCGGTCCACGATAGTTGTAATCATAACTACTAAGCCGAGATGCACCTTTCTTGATAATAGCACTAATTTCATTAGGAAGCTCACCACTTACGGGAGTTTCCTCAACAACTACCTCGTCAGTAGTCTCCTCAACAGAATCAACATCGCTTTCAATCTCAACCGTTTCAACCTCTTCAACAGTCTCTTCAGGTGCAATAGGCTCTTGGACAGCACAGCCCACAACTAAGAATAAAGCTAAAATCAAAGCAATACAGTGTAATTTCATATTAACCAAATACAATCAGAAACTTATACTATAAAAAGCTTACTCTTCAGAATGTTCTTTTCGGGTACGAAGCTCCTCAATCGTAGGAACTTTTTCATCAGAATGCAGCATTTTAGGATCATCCGACTGACCAGTTGTATCCATAGCAACTTCCTGTAACTGCGGATTTTCAACCAAAGCAGGATCCGGAGCAACACCCATATCCTTCTCAATTAACTGCAAAACTCTATAAGAAGGCGTACATCCCTGCTGAGCGCAATAGAATTGAAACTTATCTAAAACGTCCTCAGGTACCGTTACCATTAATGTTTTTTCTTCACTCATCTTCTAAAGCAGCCTGTGCAGCAGCCAATCGAGCGATAGGCACTCTGAAAGGCGAACAACTCACATTATTCAGGCCAATACGATGGCAAAATTTAACAGATTCAGGATCGCCACCGTGTTCCCCACAGATGCCAATCTCCATATCCTTATTAACTTTTCGAGCATTGACTATACAGATCTCCATCATCTTACCTACTCCAGTCTGATCAATACTTTGGAATGGATCTCGCTCATAGACGCCCTGTTCAACGTATTTACCCAAAAACTTACCTGCATCGTCACGACTAAAGCCACAGGTCATCTGCGTCAAATCATTCGTTCCGAAACTCATAAAGTCAACATGCGCTGCAATCTCATGAGCCGTTAAAGCAGCTCTTGGTACCTCAATCATCGTACCAATCTCATAATCTTTCTTCCTCTCAACGCCCAATTCCGAAGCAACTTTCAAGATAACCTCTTCAGCAATCAGGTATTCCTTAACATTACCTACCAGGGGAATCTCAATCTTAGGAATACTTCCGGAAACCTCCTTGCCAGCCTCTAAAATAGCACGAGCCTGCATTTCAGTAATTTCAGGATACGTAATACCTAATCTACATCCTCTAAATCCTAACATCGGATTAAATTCATGTAAATCATCGATAGCTTCAGTAACCTTTTCAGCAGTAATACCTAATTCTGATGCCATGTCCGCAATGCCCTTCTCCTCTTTTGGCAAGAACTCGTGCAACGGCGGATCCAACAATCGAATAATAACTGGTTTATCGCCCATAACTGAAAAGATTCCCTTAAAGTCCTCTTTCTGCATCGGTGCAATTTTAGCAAGAGCTTTTTTACGACCCTCTAAATCCGGAGCAAGAATCATCTCTCGCATAGCCTTAATTCTATCGCCCTCAAAGAACATATGTTCCGTTCGACACAACCCAATACCTTCAGCACCAAAATCAAGTGCTTTCTGCGTATCTTCAGGGGTATCGGCGTTCGTATGAACCTCAATCTTCCTAAATGAGTCTGCCCATTCCATAAGTTTGGAAAAGTCTCCACTCAATTCAGGATCAACAACGTTAACCTTACCTAAGATAACCTCACCTGTTCCACCATCAAGCGTGATAAAATCACCCTCTTTAACGGTTTCACCTTCAGCCGTAAATTGTTTACCAGCTTCATCAATCTTAACATCAGAACATCCTGCAACACATGAAGTACCCATACCTCGAGCAACAACAGCTGCATGCGAAGTCATTCCACCACGAGAAGTCAAAATACCCTGAGCAACGTGCATCCCTTCAATATCTTCCGGTGACGTCTCAACTCGAACCAAAATAACGGGTTCTCCAGCCTCATGAAGCTTAGTAGCATCATCTGCATGGAAAACAACCTTTCCAACTGCAGCACCAGGTGAAGCAGGTAATCCTTTACCTAACACCTTAGCTTCTTTCTTAGCTTCAGGATCCAAGCCCTTGTGCAATAACTGATCGAGTGCTTCAGCATCCACTCTCTTAACAGCTTCCTTTTCATCAATCAAACCTTCACCAACCATCTCAACCGCAATTCTAACTGCGGCATGCGCAGTTCGCTTTCCGGTTCGCGTTTGCAAAATGTACAACTTACCTTCCTGAATCGTAAATTCCATATCCTGCATCTCCTTGTAGTGTTGCTCACACTTCAAGTAAATTGCAACAAGCTCATCATACACTTCCTTGTTCTGCTGCTGCAAATGATCAATATCTTCTGGCGTTCTAATTCCTGCCACAACGTCTTCACCCTGTGCATTCATCAGATACTCGCCGTACAACTTATTTTCACCAGTTGAAGGATTTCGAGTAAATAACACTCCCGTACCAGACGTATCGCCCATATTACCGAACACCATAGCCTGCACGTTAACCGCAGTGCCAATCAATCTAACAATATTGTTCAATCTTCGATATGTAATAGCTCTCTTATTATTCCATGAACCAAAAACAGCATCAACAGCCATCTTTAACTGTTCTCGAGGATCTTCCGGGAACATTTTCCCAGCACCCTTCTGAATACATGCCTTGTAAGCTTCACATAATTGTTTCAAGTCACCAGCATCCAAGTCAGTATCCAATTCAACACCCTTAGCATCCTTAGCTTTCTGAATCTCAGCCTCAAAGTGCTCGTGATCAACATTCATAACCACATTACCAAACATATTAATGAAGCGACGATACGCATCATACACAAATCGTTCGTTATCAGTTTTTTTAGCTAAACCAGCAACCGAAACATCATTCAAACCTAAGTTCAACACTGTATCCATCATTCCCGGCATAGAAACAACCGCACCCGAACGAACCGAAACAAGCAATGGATTTTCTGCATCCCCTAATTTTGCTCCAGTTTCCGATTCTAATTTCTGCAGCTTCTCCTCCATCTGCGCCAACATCTCTTCCGGATATTTCCTATCAAGCTTGTAATACTCAGCACATGCATCAGTAGTAAGTGTAAATCCCTGAGGAACCGGAATACCTAATTTCGTCATCTCCGCCAAATTAGCTCCTTTACCGCCGAGATGTTCCTTCATCTCTTTGCTTCCTTCGTCAAAACTATAAACCCATTGTGTCATTGTAATAACCTCCAATTAATCATGGTTTTGGGATTTCACCCAATTTATAAATGTTATGTAATCATTTCAAGGCTTCTTAATCTGGCGTGTTCCATCTGACCTTACCTTTCGAATGAAATCAATATAGGCCTCCGCTACGAGATCTCCGTTAAAGAGTGGCCCTCCCTCTTCAGGCTGTTGTTCTGCAAGCGTGCCCCTCCTAATATGATAGTGGTGGCGTACCGTCTGATTATCTGAGTACCTCTCTTGCTGAACTACATCAGTAAGCGAAGGTTTAACGGGAAAGTATTCCCAAATCCTAGGTATCACATGTTCCTGATCCAAACCAAAATGCTCATGAACAGTACCTTCAGAATCAGTCACCCTAAGATCAATTCCTCCATCAAACTCAGTGGACTTAACTTCAGATATATGCTTCAATACCGTACCTACATCCAGCACACCCTCAGCAGTAAGATCAATTTTCTTTCTACCCTTTTTATGTTCAGAAACCCCTACGCCCAACGTAGCTTCCTTTTCGTAACCAATACCCCTCCTACCATTAGCAGTAAGGTATTTCAGTAGACTTGCCATACCCCAAAAGAACGCACTTTCACTTATAAAAATACCTAAAACTAGGACTGAGCAGCCTGATCCGCAGCAATAAACCCATCGGCAATCTCCTCGACCGTGTCCGATTCAATTGCAAAACCAACTCCCTCAAAACCAGCAATCTTAAAGTTGTTCAACCCTATAATCCGACCATCCGTATTAATCAACGGACCACCCGAATTACCCGGATTAATCGGAACATCCGTCTGCACATATGAATTCCCATTAAATTCCCGACCAACAGCCGAAACAATTCCTTCAGTTACCGTAAAATCTAATCCTCCTGGACTGCCCAAAGCAATCACCTTCTCTCCAACCCGAATAGTATTTTTATCAGCAAACCACAACTCTTCGTGACTGCCCGATATCTTCAGAACTGCAACATCTTTTGCCGTATTAATACCTACAATCCGAGCAGCAAACGCATCTCCGTTCGCTTTAACAATGCGCATAGCATTCGCACCCTTAATCACGTGTTCATTGGTAACAATGTAACCATCCTTTGAAATAATCGCTCCACTTCCCAATCCAACGTCAGTCTGTACACTAACTACTGAAGGCAACACCTGCTCAACAATAGCAGAAAAGTCTTTTGCATCAGCACTTAACGAAGCAAGATCCTGCTGCAATTTCTCCAGCTGAGTATCACTCTCCTGTTGAATGTCAGAAACAATATTTGTTAACGTAGTAATCGCCTTATGCGTATCATCCTGGTTATTGTCAATCTTCGCATCCTGAACACGATTCTCCATCGTCAAATTGCGTTTAACATCATGAACCGTATTATCCACCAATTGAATCTGATTAGCAAGATTATTCTCCATCGTGTTCAATTTACCGTTCGTCTGCGTTTTAATCAACTGCAACCCACCAAAATTCAACACACCAACTATAACAATAGCAGCAATAAGATACTGAAAGTACTTCTTCACCTCTTTATCCATATACTTATACAGAAACAATGACTATAAAAAGGTTGCTTTTGAGAACAATAAATGAGCCCGCGAGGATTCGAACCCCGATTAGCTGGTTTCATCAGGAATTAACCCACCGAAGCCAACTGTGCTATCCGTTACACCACGGGCCCATAGTAAGAAGATTCGTCTAACTCTATATAAACATTTGTTTCAACCCGTACTTGTCACGGGCGAAGGAAATGTGCTCAATCACCGCAGGTTATTGACATGTCAAGAAAGCTCAACCAAAATCTTAGCAGCAGCCGTTGCAGTCAAATCCCGAACATCTTTCGAAGGATTAACCTCAACAATATCCGAAGCCTTCCAGTTAGAAAGATTCTTCAATTTGTGAAGAAAGAACAACAATTCTCTAGTACTTAATCCACCAGGTTCCAAGTATCCAGTTCCAGGAGCAAAAGCTGGATCCAAAACATCGATATCGAACGAAACATACAATGAATCAAAATCTTTAGCTTTCGACATAATAGCTTCAGCAATCTCTTCCTTACCATCACTAGTAATATCTTTCATCGTATAATACGTGATCTTATGTTCTTTCAAAAAAGCAAGTTCGTCAGGATGCAAATTGCGTATTCCAACTAAAATAATATTAGAAGGTAAAATCACTTTCTCCTTCACCAAAGCTAACAATAAATCTTCATGTGTAGGGGGATTAAAATCGCTACAAGCATCCGCATGCGCATCAAAAATAACAATTCCGGGATTTGAAGAATGCACAGAAGCAAATGCCTTAACAAGTGAATACGTAATCGAGTGATCTCCACCAAGAAAAACAGCACCATCTTTTTCTTTCAAAACAGATTCAGCCTTAGCAACAATAGCAGCATTCGTCTCAACTAAATTAGCATTATCAACTGCAACCGAACTAACATCAAACGAAGGCACCCTACCTGATTCCGTAGAAAAGAAATCCTTCGTAGCTGCAAGGATAGCATCCGGACCTTCCTCAACTCCGGCAGTCTTACCCAAACCACCAGCGCTGAAAGGAATAGTAACGACTTTCATCAGTTTCCTCCAGGAGGGATTCGAGAACTCAAAGCATCTCTCAACCCTACAGTAACCTGATCATGGTATGCAAAATAATCTCCAGTAAAGGTCCAAACACCCTTATCCTCGCTCCATTCAGGCGGTTTGCCATGATTAGCAAACATTGCTTGAACCGCAAACTCATCATCGGAATCAGAGAATTCCATCAAGCGGTAACCTAGACCAGTGCTACGATTTCTAGAACCAATGATCAAATTATCACTTGACTCAACTAAAAAATAATCAAGTGAAGCTTCTTCCCAAGGATGTTTTCCAAGAAGTAAACTACAATCCATCGGCCTATCTAACAGTTCAAAGAAACCACTCAAGGATTCATCCTCAAAGGGCAATCCATTCTCTCTCGCCCGATCATATAGCTGCCGCACCATCGATCTCTGCGCTAAAGCTATGCTTTGAATCAACCTATCTTCATCAGCCATACCCAAGAAAAATGAAAATCTCTTTATTAAGGTATCCTCTCTAACTGCTTCAACAAATAATTATCTTCACCCTCAATCTCAGA
>CAZBLF010000013.1:0-29246 GCA_964492935.1 uncultured Methanosarcinales archaeon | reverse complement strand
GTATTCAGTACGGCCAAGGCTTTACTTCGGGTAATTTCTATTCGGTTATTGTGATGAGTGATAATGATTTGACGTTTTTGGATGATCCTACCTGTGCAAGTCACGATCCATGCATTACGTGTTCTACTGATTCGAGTGCTTCCAATTATTGTGTTGAAGGGCCTAACAATGGTGAGTCGGCAGATTTGATTGTGGATGGCGAGGCTACAAGTGTGAGTGTGGTTTTTGATGAGTCTACCGGTGGCGGCGAGGTTGCCGGTTCATTAGATTTTGATGCAACTATCGATTTGGCTTCAGGATTTACGTTGATATCGGTTCCGTTGGAGATGGATGGGGTCGATTTTGTTGCTAATGCTAGTATTTTTGAGACGAGTGTAGATGGTTGTTTGACGAAACTGTTTAGATATGATTCAGCGGCTGGTCAATACCAGTCAGCGACGTTTGTTGATGGTTTTGGATGGTTTTCCGGCCAAGGCTTTACGGCTTTAGAGGGTGGACGTGGTTATTGGGCGAAGGCGACGGAGGATTGTACGTTGACGGTGCATGGTCATCAGGCTGATTCGCTAGAAATCTCATTGGAGGCTGGGTTTAATTTAGTAGGATGGTATAATACTCGGGCTGAGACGTTATCCTTGAATTCGTTTCCTTCGAATGTAGCCAATTGCGTTTCCAAGTTATTTAGATTTAACACTGATACATCAAGTTATGAACAAGCTACGTTAGCAGCTGGTTTTGGGTGGTTCTCCACCCAGGGACTCAATGCAATGGATCCCACCAGAGGATATTGGCTGAAAGCAGATGCGGCATGCACCTGGAGCCATAATCCTCTACTATCATAAAAAAAGGGGTGTGGAGAAAAAATCAGGTGAAAAAGTTGATTATCGTAGCAGTGGTGGCGTTGCTCCTGATAGGAGTAGTATTTGCCGAGGATCTTCCTACTAGTTTCTCTCTTACTGGATTTGTTACTAATTCTGATGGAAATTCGGTGGGCGCTGATAAGATTGTCAACTTGTTTAATATCAATCGTTCTGAGAATGCTACTACAAATACGTTTTTTAGTTTAGGATTGTATAGTACGGCTATTATTGGGTTAGAGGGGCATCACATTTCGATGAATGCCACGAATGGGACTCATATTGGTCGGATTTTATTGGTGTTGCCTACGAAAACGGGCGATATTACCGAGGTCAATAATGTTAATATTACTTTGAATGCATTTCCTACGTTGAGTGCGGTTGTGTTTAATGATAGTTCACCTGCGAGTTTTGCTGATGTTTCTGCTTCTTCGACGTATGGTGATTTGGAAGGGGTTGCTGGAACGGTTGTGTTTCAGTGGTTTGTGAACTCGGTTAATGTGTTTAATCAATCGTTTGGTTCGGTTGCTAATGTTACTTCTCTTACCTCTGTTTTTGATGCTTCTCGGTTTGGTGTTTCGGATAGTCTTAAGGTTACGGTGCTTGCTAGTGATGGTGAATATGATATTAGTCGGGATAGTGCTACTCTTACTGTTGTGAATACGTTGCCGGTTGCATCGAATGTTGTTGTTGCGCCTGCATCTCCTGGAACAGGTCAGGATCTTACGGTTTCTTTTTCGTATTTCGATGAGGATTCGGATGCTCAGGCTGGATCACTTATTCGATGGTTTACTGATTCGGTTGAGCAGGTTGCATTTGAGAATTTAACTACGGTTGGTTCTGCGAATACTGCAAAAGGGCAGGAATGGCAGGCTAAAGTCAGACCTCGAGATGGTCGTGGTTTAGGTAGTGAAGTTGTATCGAATACGGTCACTATTGGTAATACGGTTCCTAGTGCTTCTGCTTTGTTGTGTAATCGTGGTTCTGGATTTGAAGATTGTGGGAATACACTCTTTAATGATACTCTTAGTGCTATCAAAATTACTTGTTCCGATGCTGACAAGGATATTGCATCTGTTGGTTATGTGTTGAGAAATGTATTTGATAATGCAGTTATTGCGAATGCTGCTAATGCTACTTCCAAGGTAGGTGATGTGTTTACGCTTACTCAGAATATTCCTATCTCTGATTCGGGTGATTGGAATTTGACTGCTACGTGTACTGATACGTCGGGAAGTAGTAGTGTTATTAGTGATGCTTGGTCGATTGCCTTTGGATCGGTGAATGCGTTTATGTTGAGTGCTAATGCTACGGTTATTAATGATCAGAATTTTACGTTTACGACTCGAGCTACGTGTAGCGGCGGGGAATGTGTTAATGTTGTTGCTTTATTGGATCCTCGCACTACATCATTTGATATCTCTTTGGAGAAGGATTGGAATTTAATTTCTCTTCCGGTTACTTCGGAAGGAAAAGGGATTGAGGACATGCTGGCGTCTATTGATAGAAAATACACGGTTGTTGCTGGTTTTGATTCAGAGGGTGCAAAGGTATACGATCCGCGTTTGCGGCTATTTAGTGATTTGACTGCACTTGATCCTCGCCAAGGGTACTGGGTGAAGATGAGTGAGCCTGCTACGTTGCGGGTTGAGGGCGAGGAAGCTGCAATGGATACACTTGCTTTGAAGCCGGGTTGGAATTTGATTGCTGTTCCTTTGAGTTTGTCACAGAATGGATTGAATGATGTTGCTATGTTGGTTGAGCCGCGAGATGCGGTTAATGCTATTTATCGTTATGATGCTTCCTCGAAACAATATGATGTTGCACGCCATGATGCTGATGAGGGCTGGGGGAGTGCAGATGATTTTGAGGCTCTTGAAGCTGGTCGTGGATACTGGGTTAGAAGTAATCAGGACGCTGCGATTATCTTTGCAACGATACAGTCGCTTGTTGCTAAGGGTTTGATTCCCGAAAATAGTGGAAATCCTTTCTTTACAACTTCTACGAATCCAGAAGTTTCGGGTTGTTTAGTTTCGATTAAGCCAGGTGATACTTGTGATACGACGTGGAATGTTGTTGCTAACGGGACACAAGGTGAATCGTTTGCATTCTTTACTAATTATTCTACTACGGTTAATGTTACAACTCCTATAGCTCAAATTAACATCAATGCTCCGCCGAGTGTTGCGGGTGTTTCGGTAACTCCAGGGGGTGCTGTAACTTCGAATGATTTGGGGGCTAATTTCGTGTTTATTGATGGTGATGGAGATGCTAATGCGGGAACGCGGATTCAATGGTTTAAAGATGATGTTGAGCAGACATCGCTGGAGAATATTACTACGGTTGGAAGTGGCAATACTTCTAAGGGACAGGAATGGAAAATTACGGTTACGCCTTTTGATGGGTTAGAATTTGGTGCTAGTGTTACGAGTGCTACGGTTACTATTGCTTCGACTGCGCCTACTGTTTCTGTGGTTACGTTTAATGATTCTAGTGTTCAGACGTTGGAGGATGTGAATGCTTCTTCGATTTATGCTGATGTGGATGTGGATGAAGGTAGTGTGACGTTCCGATGGTTTGTTGATTCCACTCCGGTGTTTACAGATGTGGTCAATAATATCAATGGAGTGGGTAGGGCTGCTGGATCTACCTTATCAAATACCAATTACAGCAAAGGACAGTTGGTTAATGTCTCGGTTACCGGAAATGATGGTGGATTGGACAGTGCAACTGTTAATTCGGCTACGTTTGTGATTGCTAATACGGCTCCTAATGCTTCGAATGTGGTTGTTTCGCCTGCTAGTCCAGATACTTCTAGCAATCTTGGGGTTTCGTTTGATTACTTCGATATTGATTCGGATGCTGAATCGGGTTCGCGAATTCGATGGTTTAAGGATTCAAATGAGCAGACTGCGCTTGAAAATGTGAGTAATGTGTCTTCTGCTCAAACTGCTGAAGGTCAGCAATGGAACGCTCGGGTTACGCCTCGAGATGGTAATTTGTTGGGTATTGAGAGAACTTCAAATACGGTTACTATTGTGAATGCGGGTCCCTCGGCTTCGGCGATAAGCTTTAATGATACTACCTTACAGACGTTTGAGGATGTTTCTGCTTCGTCGACGTATGCTGATGTGGATGCGGATGCTGGTACGCTAACATTTAGATGGTTTGTTAATTCTTCTTTAGTGTTCACGGATGTTGTTAATGTTGCAGCTGGAAATGTAGGTAGTTCGGTATTAGATGGTACTAATTACAGTAGAACAGATCTTGTTACTGTTTCCGTTACTCCGAATGATGGTGATGCGGATGGTAATGCAGTTAATTCTGCTCTCTTGACAATTGTTAATACGGTTCCGGTTGCTTCAACGGTTGTTGTGGTTCCGGCAACTCCTGTTACAACGGATGCTCTCAATGTTTCGTTTACGTTTACGGATATCGATTCTGATTTGGAATCGGGTTCATTGATTAGATGGTTTAAGGATTCTGTTGAGCAAACTGCTCTTGAGAATGTGAGTTCGGTGAGTGGGCTTAATACGGCAGAGGGCCAGGAATGGAACGCTCGGGTTACCCCTAATGACGGAGTTGGATTTGGTGTCGAGGTTACTTCGAACACAGTTACGATTGCTAATACGGCTCCAACGGTCGATCAGCCTACGTTTAATGACAGTTCGGTACAGACTACCGAGGATATTTCGGCGTTCTCAGAGTATACGGATGCAGATGCGGAAGCTGGTACGTTGACGTTCCGATGGTTTGTTGATTCCTCTCTTGTATTCACTGATGTTGTGAATGTTGCTGCTGATGCAGAAGGTACTTCGGTATTAGATGCAAGTAATTATACTAAGGGCCAGACGGTTAATGTTTCGGTTGAGGCGAATGATGGTTCTGTTTCAAGTGCTGTTGTAAATTCGGTTTCCTTTGTTATTGTTAATACGGCTCCTAGTGCTGCAGATGTTGCTATTGCACCGGTGCAGCCGCAGACGGTTGATGATTTGAATGCTACGTTTACGTATAGTGATGCGGATTCAGATGCAGAATCGGGTTCATTGATTAGATGGTTTAAGGATAACCAGGAACAGACTGCACTTGAGAATTTGAGTGTGGTTGCTGGTAGTAATACGGCTCGAGATGAAGTGTGGTTCTTTAGAGTTCGACCGCGAGATGGATTTGAACTAGGCGGAGAGGTGCAATCTGGTAGTGTAACGATTGGAAGCACGGCTCCTGTGGTTTCGGTCCCTGTGTTTAATGATTCTTCGGTGCAGACGTTTGAGGATGTTTCTGCTAGCTCGACGTACAATGATATTGATGGAGATGTCGGTACGATTACGTTCAGATGGTTTGTTGAGGGTAGTTTAGTGTTTACGGATGCGGTTACTTCGGTGGCTGCTGGAAATGTAGGGAGCTCGGTGTTGGATTCAAGTAACTATACGAAAGGCCAGACGATTAATGTTTCGGTACAGGCTAATGATGGCGGTGTTTCGGGATTGGTTGTTAATTCAGGTATTCTTACTGTTGCTAATACGGTTCCTGTAGCTTCTGCAGTTGTTGTGGTTCCCTTGTTGCCTAGCTCGGATGATGCTGTTAATGTTTCGTTTATCTTTACGGATCTAGATTCTGATGCAGAATCTGGGTCACGTATTAGATGGTTTAAAGATTCGAGTGAGCAGAATGCTTTGGAGAATTTTTCTAGTGTTGCTGCAGCCAATACTGCTAAGGGTGAACAGTGGAATGCTCGGGTTACGCCACGAGATGGGACTGCGTTTGGTTCGGAAGTTACTTCAAACACGGTCACGATTGGTGGTGTACGAAGTACGGTCACGGTTCCAACGTTTAATGATAGTTCAGTTCAAACGTTTGAAGATGTTTCTGCTTCGACTACGTACGCTGATACGGACGGAGATGCTGCATTTGTGATCTTTACTTGGAGTGTCAATGGAGGTGTTGTGTTCGTTCAGAATGTTACTTCGGTTGCGAGCGGTACGGTTGCGAGCTCGGTACTGGATGCTTCCAACTATGTTAAAGGAAATTCAATTTCGGTTGCAGTTCAGTCGTTTGATGGGGATGTTCCTTCCACGGTTGCTACGAGTGCAACGCTTACGGTTGCGAATACAGCTCCGAGTGCTGCTGATGCTGTTGTTGCGCCTTCAGATGCTAAAACTGGGGACGATCTTAATGTTACGTTTACGTTTACTGATATTGATTCAGATGCGGAATCAGGTTCATTGATTAGATGGTTTAAAGATAATGTTGAGCAAACTTTGCTTGAGAACTTGACTCGAATTGACTCAGGGAATACTTCTCGAGGCGAGCAGTGGAATGTTAGTGTTCGACCTAAAGATGGGAACTTGCTGGGTGTAGCGGTTCAATCGAATGTTGTTACGATTGGTAATACGGCTCCGGTTGCAGTTAATGTCACTCTTGATCCTAACCCTGCTTCGGCTACCGATAATTTGAATGCCCTTTTTGTGTTTACGGATGCAGATTCAGACGCTTCATCTGGTACGTTGATTCAATGGTTTAGGAACGGTGGAGATGTTCTAGCATTGGAAAATTTGACTACGATTTCGGCTTCCAATACCGTCAAGGGGCAGAGATGGTTCTTTAGAGTTACACCTAACGATGGTACAGAATTTGGAGATGCTGTTAATAGTCCAAACGTTACCATTGGAAATGTTCCTCCGTTGCTTGTAGCATTGCGGTTTAATGATACTTCGTTGCAGACGCAGGAAGTTATCGGTGCTATTGTGAACTTTAGCGATGCGGATGGTGATACGTCTTCCGTAACGTTCAGATGGTTTGTAGATAATGTGAGTGTGGTGAATGATACTATCCCTACTGCTCGAGCTGGCTTAAGTGAGATACCTGGTCCGGTCTTCAATAATATTAGTGGTTTTTACTCCAAGGGCCAGACGGTTCGAGTAGATGTGAGTGTGAATGACAGGAGTGTTGATGGAAATACTTTGAGTAATTCGACGGTTGTTGTGAATACGGCTCCTTCGATGTCGGTTCCGGTCATTAATAACACTTCACCGATTCAATTTTCAGATGTTCTGGGTACCAGCGTGTACACGGATGCGGATGATGAAGCAGGTTCGGTTACGCTGACTTGGTTTGTGAATGGGACGTTGGCAAAGACTTCATTGTTAGAAGGTGTGCCGAACGGTACTACGGTTGGATTGTCACTTGAGTCTAATTTCACAAGTATTGGAGATGTCTTGAACTTTACTGCAATTGCTAGTGATGGTTCTGAGCAATCTGTCTTGGTTTCAAAATCGGTTGTTGTGCAACCCTTATGTACCTCTGGACAAACCCAACTCTGTAATAATCAGCAGGGAGTGTGTTCTGGATCGACGGTGTCTTGCTTGGATGGAATCTTCCCTGCGTGTGGAGACTCTGAATTTGAGGCACACAATATTAGCTACAGTGCAACTGAGAATAATTGTGATGGTTTAGATAACGACTGTGATGGAAATGCTGATGAGACGGGTAGTAGTTTCTGTTCGGACGGTTTGTTCTGTAATGGTGTCGAGGTTTGTGGTGGATTAGCTGGATGTGGCGCTGGTCCAGTTATCGATTGTGTTGCCAGCAATAGTCCTTTACTCTCTACTTGTACTAATGTTCCTGATGCGAATTCATTTACTTTCGATTACAGGGCTGCTTTCGTAAGCACGTGTGATGAGGCTGCAGATAGTTGTAGGACGGTTTCAGATGAGATTACTCATACGTGTAATGCGACTGCGTGTGGTGCAGAATGTGAACAAGATAGTGATTGTGATGATGGTATTGTGAACACTGTAGATACTTGTTCAAGTGCATGTGGTTGTGTTAATACTAATTTACCTGATTTGAATGCTACCTTTATATTGAAGCAGGCTCCGGCGAATCCAGTTGCTGGAGATGAGGTGACGATCGGATTTTTGATGCGAAATAAGGGCTTAGCGCCAAGTGGCCCCGCAATTTGGAATATTTCTGTTCCGGGAATTGGCCACGATGCTGGACCTATTGCGATATTGGATCCTGGAAGAAGCTACACGGTTTTCACTAAATTTATTTTCGGAACGGCAGGTAACTTCCTCGTTACGGGTACTATTGATCGTTCCAATGAGTTGGTTGAGGGAGTGGAAACCAATAATAATCTCACTCTTTCCGTCGTCATCAGCTAAATCTTCATACAAAGTTTTTTAAACTGGGAGTCACCCCTTAGGAGTAGGGGACAGAATTATGGATGATCACTCAATTCAACAATTAGTAGAAAACGAATCTTCTTCACAGCAGCCTGTACGGCATAGTATTGTTACGCCCGGACGCATGCTTGTTCCTATGGTTGCAGGACTGTGTCTTTTGAATGCTGGCGTTTTTGTTGATAATGTGATTCAGTCATTGAGAAAAAGTAATACTACTCTTGCAGGTATTCTTCCCGAAAATGGTATTGGGACCGGAGCATATGCCCAGGATACATTTCTGAGTGAGGCTGCTGCTCAGACTACCTTGGATGCAAAGTTTGGGATGTTAGAAAATAGTGGCACCATTGTAGATTTTGATTCTAATGCGATTGTTTCTTACATTGATAGCCAAGGTGTACGTCAGGATATCACTGTGGACATACAATATCTTTCTCCTACTGGAGGATTGCAGATAGTAACTTATCTTGGACCAGGAGCTACTGCAAGTGATATTGCTGCTGTTCAGGAGGCTGCCGCATTTAATAATCAGCAATTGGTCTTGATTCTTCCTACTGCTGAGGTAAGTACGCTTGAGGAGGGCATCGATAGTGCTTTTTCACCGGTGACCGCGCCCACGTTAGTTGCAGAGGATGTTGTTGCAGGCGCCGAGAGCTTTGATGTCACGCTTCGACAGGTTAATGGTGTTACTGCGTACGATCTTTTTGTTGTAAAGCAGGGAACTGATTTCAAGAATCAGGGCGTTAGACATTCAGTTCCTGATTTGACCAAAAAGGTTCCTGTTGAGGATTTAGATTCTGATTCCAGCTATAACCTTTTTTACCGTGCAGTTTCTACTGATCCTCAGGGAGCTACTACTCGTAGCCGATTTTCTTCTATTATTACTGCTAGTCCTAATGCTGCTGAGCCTACTACCACCACCACTACCGTTCCTACGACTACTGTACCTCCTTCATCTGATGGAGGAGGTGGTGACACTGGAGGGAGTTGTTTCACTGCTACACATTATTTCGGGGAAGAGCATAGTGCTTTGGGCCCTCTTTACGCATTAAAAGAGGCGCTTCGTCAGACTCCTAGGGGAGAAAAATTTATTGCTGATTATAAGAAGGGTGCGCCTGAGATTATTGCACTGATGGACAAGCATCCTCGATTTGGAGAGATGGTTGGGCGCGGACTTACTGTTTTGGTGAGAGCGTCCGAAATGGCGACAGGTTACTCGCGCAAATAACTAGTATTGGGGATTTCATGAATAAAAGTTTTATTTTTGTAATAGGTTTTCTTGTTCTACTTTTAGTTGGCTGTGATGCTCGGAATACGGTTGTTGTGTATGAGCAGCAGCGGAGTGTGGAGGGTGTGCAGCGTGTCGTGCCTGTTGTTGATGAGGTGGTTTCTGAAGGTGTTGATGACAGTACGTTCATTGGTTCGATTACTAATTCGATTCGTAGTCGGTCTTCGTCCTCTCGTAGTTCATCTTCATCTGATGGGGATGGTGTACTTGACTTGGATGTTCCGGATCAGACGATGGAGCAGGATTCTGGATTTCACAATAATTATGTTGATTTGTATTCTTTTACCGATGACGAAAGGGTTTTGAAGAATGAACTTTCATTTAGTTTGGTTAAGCAGTCTGATTTGGGCGTTGTTTCGTGTAAAATAGATTTTGGTCGTTATGTTGATTGTACTGCTCAAGCTGGAAAGATTGGCTATAGTGAGTTGACGATTCGGGTTTCGGATGGTTCTGATGCGTACGATGATTTGTTTGTCGTCTCGGTGTTGGGTGAAGGTGTTATTGCTCCGGTTGAGGAGGTTGTTGCTCCTGTTGTAACGCCAGTGGATCCGGTTGCTACGAATACCGCACCTACACTCAATGTGGTTTCGGATCAGACAGCAGTTGTAGGAGAATTATTTAGTTTACAGTTGAATGCTGCGGATGCTCAGGGAGATAGTATTGCGTTTTCTGATAACTCTGCTTTATTTGCAGTTTCTAGTAGTGGATTAATTCAGTTTACTCCTTCGACTGCGGGTACGCACTCGGTATCTGTTACGGTATCGGATGGGAGTCTTTCGTTTTCACGTTCCTTTACTCTTACTCTTACTGCTCCTGCGGTTGCGGGGCAGAATAGTGCTCCAGTTATTGCTACGGTTGGTAATCAGCTGGCTACGGTTGGTGAGCATTTTGATCTTACGGTTGTGGCGACGGATGCTGAAGGAGATAGTATTGTGTATTCTGATGATAGTTCGCTGATTGATGTTGATAGTGCTACCGGTGCAATCAGTTTTGTTCCTGTTGTAGGAGATATTGGCGTGTATACGATCACGGTTACTGCGTTTGATGGTGTTGCTATTGCAAGCAGTTCTTTTGTGTTGGCGGTCGTGGCTAGCGAGGAACCTCCAGCGGGGCCTGAACCTACTCAGTCTAGTGGTTTTGCAGATAGTAGTCCTACGAACAGCTGGATGAGTTATTATGGTAGCTTGACGGTGGCTGGTGCCGGTAGTTCAGTTGGTAATCAGGTTGCTGCTTTTGATGCTGCTGGTAATTTAGCGGGAAAGTTTATTGTGACTTCTCCGGGCAATTATGGATTCTTGCACGTGTATGCGGATGATGCTGCAACTTCTGTGGATGAAGGGATGTCGGCTGGAGAGACGGTTACGTTCAAGGTTTGGGATAAGAGTTCAGGTAGTGTGTTAACGCATGGTACTGCTGTCTGGCAGGGTACCCTAGAAAGAATTAATCTTGACTTGGTTGTAGGTTAGCGGTAATTGTATTATTTTCTATTTTGAATGTGGTGTTCGTGAACTGTTCGCAGACATGGATGTTGGTCTTGGTGTGTTCTGTTATTTCTGCAACTTTTATTTCTCCGCCATAGAGTGCTAGAAAGGGAATGAGATGGTCTGCTAGGTGTGAGTCTACTGGCGCTTCAGATTTTATTTCTTTGAGTAATTGGTTTGCGCATTCATTCCCTACTGTTTCTGCTTTCTTTTGTTTCTCTCCTAGGATGTCTGCTCCCAGGATAATGGGTTGGTCGTAGCTGATGTCGTCTTTGTCTGTTGAGAAGACTGCCCAGCAGGTGATTCCTGATCCGGTTGATGCGGTTTCTGCATAAGTCGCTTGGATGTCTACCGGTACTTTGAGTTGGGAGAGTGCTAGTTTTGCAGTTTTTGCCTGCCGTTCTGCTACTTGTGCTTGTTGTAAGTCATTAGATGCATGGGAGATGCCTTTAACGATAATGAGGTGGCCTTGTTGTGTTGCAGTGATTGCAGGTTGGTTTTTGTGAGGGGTGATGTGTACCTGTACCATTCCTTGGCCTTTAGGATAGTAGCCGCGCTTGGTGATGGTTGCGGTTATCTCTTGAGTATAACGTCTTAAATGGGGGAGAACTATGTTTCGAAAGTAGTCTATTTGGGGGCTCCAACTGACGTCGGTTCCGCCTGTGATGTTCAATCTTACTTTTTTGGGTGCGTGTAGTGCAGGAATGATTAATGATTGGAGGAGTAGAGTGATAGATCCTGCAGTTCCGATGTCGATGGTGATGGTGCCTGCTTTGATGTTTTCTGGTGCGAAGGTGATTTCAGAAGATCCTAATTTGCAGCCGGTGACGCGAGCATTGCACATTTGCTTTAATGCTTGGATTGCGGTGAGATGTTGTGCTTTCAATCCTGGTTTCGGTCTATTTGCGCGGATGTTGCTGACTTTGAATGGTTTATTGAGAACGGTTGAGAGGGCTAATGCTGTCCGAATTAAAGCACCTCCGCCTTCTCCATGAGATCCATCTAGGGTTATCATTGTCTTAGTAGCGAGTAGGCTTTTTTAAACATTTAGTTAATATTTGCACTTATCTGATGGCAGAAATCGGGACTTGTAGTTCTTCGTTTGTGGTTGCACGTAAGGAACAATCTTTCTTCTTTTCCCAGTGTACCCAGCAGTCGGATCCGTGTTGGTCCCATCTTAGGCAGTCTCGGCAGATGTCGTTAGTTTTTGCCATGTCTTGATTTTGGTTATTGGGTTTATAAACATTGTTATAGAGATTATATAGAATTGAGGATTAGTTTTATATACCGAATTCATTTATTCTTGTTATGGAGCTTTTATCTTTACTCTTTATTTTTTTGGCTGGTCTTATCGGTGCTTTTGTAGGCACGAATGTCGGTGGGGGAGGATTGCTGACGTTTCCGGTGTTGGTGTTCGTGGGATTAGATCCGAAGGTAGCGATTGCTACTCATTTACTCGGAGGTTTTGGATTGACGGTAGGAGGATTTATTCGCTTTCATCATGCAAAAAAGATTGATTATGGTATTGGATGGCCGTTATTGGGATTGGCGGTACTGGGCTCATTAATTGGAGCCAACATCCTGGTGAGTTTGAGCTCTGCTTTTATTGAGCGCTTTATAGGATATGTTATTTTGGCTCTGCTCATCGTTTTGGTTGCTAAAAAGGATGTAGGGATTACGGGTAAGGGTATGGGTGGTGCGTGGAAGGTGTTAGGATATCTTGCGGTGTTTCTCATCAGTATTTGGGGCGGCATTTTTTCTGGAGGGACTGGAACATTGTTGCTGTATGCGTTGCTCTTCTTTTTTGGGAAGACCTTTTTAGAATCTGCAGGCACGATGAAGATCATCGGATTTGGTATATCGATTCCTGCCTTGATTGTGTTCTGGTTGAATGATCTTCTGTTGTGGGGGCCGGGAGCCGTCTTATTTATTTCGATGTTTATTGGCTCTTTTTTAGGTGCTCATTATGCTCTCAAGAAAGGAGATGCGTGGGTGCGAGGTCTTTTTTACGTTGTCGTTGGGTTGATGGCTGTGAAGTTGTTAATAGGATAGCTTTTTAAGTGTAGGTTGACTCTGGATGGGTATGAAAGATGAATCTATACTAGAAAAGCCGTCTACAATAGCAGTTCCCTATATCCATGTTGGAGGAAATTTTACTTTGGATGATGTACAGAACGCGGAAGTAAATTTTTCTGGAGACTCTTTGCCGACAGCTATGGTGGGAAGTGGTCCTCTTGTAGTGATTAATAATTCAGGGCAAGTCCCTATTATTCGAAAGGAAAAAGATGCGGTGGAATTGGGTTCATTTATGCCTCATTGGAGGGAGCATGTTGGTGATTTAGCCTACCATCTTTTGGAGGAAGATGAGGATGGACAACATCTTCATACTGATTTGAGAGCGCTTGTTGCTATTGCGAGGAAAGATTACCTTCTTAATGCGCTCAGAGAGATAGGTTATGATCCTGCTTTATTGTCTACTGATTTTTTTGAAGTGAGTTCAACGCGCTACAGGGGTAGACAGTAACCTTTAAATAATCGTTCTCTTTGTTTGGTGATATGTTAGCAGTTATTCGAGTGAGTGTATGTATTCTTTTAGTAGTTCTGCTGGTTTAATGCCGGCGTTTTTTTGCGCAGAGGGCAACACAATGAAGAAGATAGATACAAAGACGTCTACAAGGAACTGCCAGAGGTGCAGACATTTGGATAGTGTTGGATGTCCGTTTGCATTTCATGATTTGGATATGGGGCGGCATCATTGTGGTGCATTCTTGATTAAGAGGACTGGTGATGGCTAGTTTACTCTTGATTTAGGTAAGATTTATATATGCATTTTTTCTAGAGGGGTTTGGGTGATGGTATGGCAGTCTTTTCAAATATGATTCTTAACGGAGCGTTTGCAGGGTTTATTGCAGTCATTGCGATGACGTTGTTGATGAGGATAGCAAAAAAATCAGGTATGATGCCGGCGATGTTTAATTTGCCGTTGATGATGGGTTCTCTTGTTCTTGGTGATGGCTCTTCTGAAGCGAAGAGACAGGCTGCAGGGAAGTCTATGCATATGGCGATGGGCATTGTTTCTGGGATTGTTTTCGTCTTTTTGAAGGGATCTGGCATATTTCTTGTTTCGGGTGTATTGGCTCAGGCGGTGGTGTTGGGTATCTATCTATGGCTTGCTATGATGTTGGTGATGATGCCGATGATGGGTCAGGGAATATTTATGAAGAAGATTGGCGGTAAGGCACCGGTGCTTACATTGATGTTGCACCTTGTCTTTGGGGTTGTGCTGGGGTTACTCGCCTAATGGGGATTATTTTATTTTTAGCGGGAGTCTTTCTGGTGACGTTCCTTGTTGGAAGATTACTTGAAAGGATTAAGATTCCGTGGATCTTTTCTGCTTTGTTGATTGGTTTAGTGTTGGCATTTATTAATCCCTTTACTGAAATTACGTCTTCTGAAAGCTTTATTACGATGGCTGAATTGGGGATGTATTTCTTGTTGTTTATTATTGGATTTGAGATTGATTTTAGTGAGATTAGGCGGCGAAAAGGCTTTATTTTCAAGACGACGTTGGCCATTATCTTAGCGGAGGGTTTATTTGGATCGTTTTTCGTTCATTATTTATTCGATGTTCCCTGGTTGATTTCGGTTTTGGTTGCGTTATCGTTTGCTACGGTAGGGGAGGCGGTGTTAATTCCTATCTTAGATGAATTTAGATTGACGAAAACTCCTTTAGGTCAGACGATCATTGGAATTGGGGTACTGGACGATATTATTGAGGTTACTACTATCATTGCATTGAGTGCGATTCTTGCAGGTACGCTCGGTTTCGAGGGTACTCGGGTTTCGCTGACGTTGTTGGTGCTTGGTTTTCTGTTTGCACTTGCATTTGTCTTCGCTAAATTGGAGAATAAGGCTTCGAAAATACAGTTTAAGGGTATTTCTTCGTTCTTTTTGTTTGTGGTGTTCTTTGCCTTTGCCTTTATTGGGATTGGTGCGTTGGTTGGAGCTGGAGCGGTTGGCGCGATGTTGGCAGGAATGTCGTTGCGTAACTTTATTCCGAACCATAAGTTGAAGGTTGTGGAGCAGGAGATGCGAACGTTATCATATGGTTTATTCGCCCCTATCTTTTTTGTGTGGGTTGGTCTGGATACGAACGTGTATTATTTGCTGAAGTATCCGTTGTTGCTTGTTGGTTTGATACTGATGATTAATGCTACAAAGATTATCACTAGTTATCTTATGGGCAGAAAGTTGCTCGGTAAGAAACAGGCGTTGTTCTTGGGTGTAAGTTTAACGGTGAAGTTCAGTACAAGTATTGTGATTATTAAGTTGTTGTTTGAGCGTGGTTTAATCCCGATAGAATTGTATTCGGTCTTGGTTGGGACTACTGTCCTGTTTAAGTTTATTGTTCCGTTCTTGCTTTCCTACATGGTTAAGAAATGGGATGGCGCTTTGAGGACTTGATTACGCAAAAAGAGTGATGCCTTTTGCAGCTAGTAATGTAATCATTAGGGCGAAGGTAATGTCTCCTGCGATAATGATGCAGTTCATTTTTCTAGGAGGATATTTTATGGCTGCAAGAAAGAGAATCAGAATATCGTTTGGCAGCGGTAGGAATCCCATGTACAGATAGGCGATCAAGGGAGTTAGCTTTTTTAGCCAGGCTCTTTTTTCGAATATCTTTGCGATCTTTGCTATTTTTTTATCCCAGTCTCCTTCTACTAGCTGCCGACCTTGAGAGCCAATGTAAAACATGAGAGTGTCTCCGATAGCTAGACTGATTCCTGCTATGACTCCCAGGGATATCGGATGTAATCCTCCTGCAACTAGCGTAATTAGGAGGCCAATGAATGAGAAGGAGCCTCCTGCAGAAAAGCCACCGAAAAAAGAAACAACGAAAGCAAGGATATACTCATTTCTTACGCCAATTTTTCTAACTAACTCCTCTGGATTTACAAAGAATAAGAGTGTTACCAGTGAAAGCAGGACAATAATCACGACCGAAAATCCGATGATCTTTCTCGTTCTTTTTTTCATATATGCTTTCTGAGTTGTTTACTATTAATTACTTTCTACATATCTTCTTTAGGGGAGTAGAATTCCTATCAGATAGCTTTATAAAGAGTCCATCGCTTTTCCTCTTTACAAGAGTACGAAGGGAAGAGAAAGCACCTGCTCAAAGCGATCATTTTGCTTTTTCTTAGGAAGTGCTTTACAATAAGGTGAATGAAATGAATGTATTTAAAGAATTTGGCCTAAGCCAAGAACTATTAGAGACGATTGAGAAGAAAGGTATTACTGAACCTACAAAGATTCAGAGTGATACGATTCCTCTTATTATTGAAGGAAAAGATGTTATTGGAGAGAGTGCAACCGGCTCAGGTAAGACGTTGGCTTTCGGATGTGGCATTATTGAGCGTGTTGTACCCGGACAGGGTTTACAGGCTCTTGTTTTGACTCCAACTCGAGAACTTGCTGAACAGGTTAAAAATGAATTGAACTTATTTTCAGGTAGTAAGCATTTGAATATTATCACCATTTATGGTGGAGTAGGGATTGGACCCCAGATTCATGGTTTGCCAAAAGCGGACGTTGTTGTGGGAACGCCTGGAAGATTACTTGATCATTTAGAGCGAGGTACACTTAATCTTTCTAAGATTATGTTATTGACTCTTGATGAGGCTGACAGAATGTTGGATATGGGTTTCATTGACGACGTTGAGAGAATTATCAGTCAGTGTCCAAAAGAACGCCAGACGTTATTCTTTTCTGCTACTATTTCGCAGACAATTCGTAACTTAGGAAATCATCACATGCATGAGTATACCGAAGTTAAGGGTGTAAAGATGGTTGATCCTTCAAAGTTGAAGCAGGTCTACTACGATTCACCGAAGAATGTTAAATTGTCGTTGCTTGTTCATTTGTTATCGAAAGAGGAATCTGGATTGGTGATGGTCTTTTGTAACACTCGTAGAACCACTGATTTTGTTGTTTCGAATTTGAAGACGAATAAGGTTGATGCAGTGGCTATCCACGGCGGATTTACTCAAAATAAAAGAAGTAAGATGCTTGACATGTTTAACGGTAACAAGGCGCATGTTTTAGTATGCACTGATGTTGCTGCACGTGGATTGCACATTGATAATGTTTCTCACGTGTATAACTACGAGATTCCTCCGGATTCAACCGATTATGTCCATAGAATTGGTCGAACGGCACGAGCTGGAGAGGATGGTAAGGTTGTCAACATTATCTGCGAGTATGATTACGATAATTTCTCACGTATTCAGAGCGAACACCGTGATTACACCATTGAAAAGTTGGAGATGCCGCAAGTTGAGCGTGTTTTCGCTAAACATCCCGAACCTTCTGGTCGTGGCGGCTTCAGAGGCGGATCTAGAGGCGGCTTCAGAGGCAGAAGCTCTGGCGGATCTAGAGGCGGATCTTCAGGCGGCTTCAGAGGCAGAAGCTCTAGCGGTTCATCTAGTGGTTTCAGAGGAAGATCATCTGGAAGTTCCTCAGGTAGCTCTAGTGGTTTCCGTGGTAGAAGCTCTGGTAGCTCATCCGGCGGCTCATCTAGTGGTTTCCGTGGTAGAAGCTCTGGCGGTTCTTCAGAAGGTGGTTCCGGACCTAGACGCTTTGGCGGACGAAGACGTAATTAGCTTTATTGAAAATCCCTTAGAGATTTTTAATCCCTCAGATAGTCATATCTGAGTTATTTTCTATAGAAAATAGCTATTTGAGAGAATGCTACTAGCATTCCTAACAATAAGATAGTTACACCGATCGGTGGGGGGTTGCCGGTTGCTCCGATGACGTTTCCGGTTATTCCGTTGATGACTCTTGGTTGTACGATGACGGTTCCGCGATGGCCGAAAATGGCATCTACGCATAATTGCTCGCCGCGAAGATCGAATGTGTGGGTAAATGAGTCTCCTTTTTCCATGAGCTGGCTTTGGAGGACTCTTGTTCTTAATGCGTAGCATGAAATCTTGTGGGATTTGTCGTCATTTGACTGCCAGGTTACTTCCTCTCCAGCAGTAATGTTACTGTTTCTGGGATAAATGCTCCGTTGATTGAGATTGTTGTTGGTTCTTTTGTTGGTGGCGAGAGTTGAGGTTCTGGCAGATCTTCGAAGGCAGTGTCGATGATGTTGTCAAGTGCCTTTGCTTCAGGGATTGATTGTTCTGTGGTGCAGCCGATTATGGATAGTGCTATTACTCCAATTAGAATGCATTTTAGCTGCATAGTTGCTTTATAGTTAACCGGTTTATAAATTTTTGTGTTTGGAAGGTAATCTTTAAAAGATGGTTCTGTTTCTTGCTTTTTATGGGTGAGAATCTGTTTAATAAGGTCTGGGAAAAGCACGTTGTTCGTGAGTTGCCTACAGGGCAGACTCAGCTTTTTATTGGATTGCATCTTATTCATGAAGTTACTTCGCCGCAGGCCTTTCAGATGTTGCGGGAGCGTTCGTTGACGGTTGCTTATCCTGATCGTACGATTGCTACGGTGGATCATATTGTGCCTACTGATGAGACTAAACGTCCTTTTTCTGATGCGCTTGCTGAGAACATGATGCAGGAGATTGAGAAAAATGCTGCTGAATTTGGAATTACGTTATTTGATACTACTTCAGTTAATCAAGGTGTGGTGCATATTGTTGGACCTGAACTAGGATTAACTCAGCCGGGGATGACGATTGTGTGTGGAGATAGTCATACGTCAACACACGGTGCGTTTGGTGCTATTGCTTTAGGTATTGGTACATCGCAGGTTCGTGATGTACTTGCTACACAGTGTCTGGCTATTAATAAGCCTAAAGTTAGACGTATTGTGGTGAATGGAACGCTACATGCTGGAGTGTATGCTAAGGATGTTATTCTTGCTATTATTCGTAAGTTAGGCGTGAATGGTGGAATTGGGTATGCGTATGAGTATGGTGGTTCTGCTATTGAAGCAATGTCGATGGAGGAACGGATGACATTGTGTAATATGACGATTGAGGGTGGCGCTAAGTGCGGGTACGTTAATCCAGACGAAAAGACGTTTGCTTATTTGCAGGGTCGTGAGTATGCTCCTAAGGATGCTTCCTATGAGCGGGCTTTGCAGTATTGGAAGTCTGTTAGTTCTGATTCTGATGCTTCCTATGACGATATGGTTGAGTTTGATGGTTCGTCTATTGAACCTACGGTGACTTGGGGGATTACTCCTGGTCAGGCGATGGGTATTTCTGAGAAGATTCCTGCTGTGGAGAGTTTTTCTTCGGATGATCAGTTGACGGTTACACAAGCACTTGAGCATATGCAGTTTGCTGAGGGTGATACTCTATTGGGTAAGAAGATCGATGTTGCGTTTATTGGTTCTTGTACTAATGGTCGGTTATCTGATTTACGAGAGGCTGCTAAGATGATTAAGGGAGGTAAAGTTGCTTCACATGTGAAAGCGATTGTTGTTCCTGGTTCGCAGCAAGTAAAAAAAGCTGCAGAGGCTGAAGGATTGGATGGTATTTTTACTCGTGCTGGTTTTGAGTGGCGTGCTGCTGGATGTTCAATGTGTTTGGCAATGAATCCTGATAAATTGAAGGGTGATCAGTTGTGTGCTTCGTCTTCTAATCGTAATTTTATTGGTAGACAGGGTAGTCCTACGGGTAGAACATTACTTATGAGCCCGGCTATGGTTGCTCTTGCTGCTTTGCATGGTTCTGTTGTTGATGTGAGGGATCATCTTGGTTGAATTGATATCTGAGGTTGAGGGTTCGGGTATCTTTGTTCGCGGTAATGATATTGATACTGATAGAATTATTCCGGCTCGCTATATGAAAGAGGTTACGTTTGCTCCCTTAGGACAGTATGCATTTCACGATGCTCGTCATGATGCTGAGGGCAATAAGAAAGAGCATCCGTTTAATGATGAAAAGTTTTCAAAGGCTTCTATTCTTGTTGTGAATAAGAACTTTGGGTGTGGTAGTTCGCGTGAGCACGCTCCTCAGTCGTTATTGCGGTGGGGGATTAAGGCTGTTATCGGTGAAAGTTTTGCTGAAATCTTTGCCGGCAATTGTACGATGTTGGGAATTCCTACTCTTGTGTTGTCTCATTCAGAGATAACTGAGTTGATGTCGTTTATTGATTCGCATCCTACTGAAGCTATTACTCTAGATGCGGAGAAGCAGCAGGTTATTTATGCTGGTAAATCGGTGAATGGTTCGATGGTTTCTTCGTCTCGGAAGGCGTTGCTTGAGGGTACGTGGGATTCGACTTCTCTGTTGTTAGATGGGAAAGAAGATGTTGCTAAGATTGCTAGTTCTTTGGGTTATGTTTCTGGTTTTAAGGAATAGCTTATTCTGAGTATGTGCATAGCATCACCAGGTCGAAATTCATTGATACCTCAGAATTAAGTGCGTTGCGCGGGGTTGCCCCATCCGGGGACGCAGCACCTTCAGAAGTCAAGAGCAAGAATTTCGAAGGTGCTATGCACATACTATTCTGAGAAAGCTTTTTAAATTAAGTAGCAATCGAAGGTAGTATGGAAATGAATGCTACTTCAAAGACGATGACTGCTGGGATTGAAAGACTTCCTAATCGGGCTATGTTGCGGGCTGCAGGGATGAAGGATGCTGATTTTTCTAAGCCTTTAATTGGTGTAGCAAGTGCTGGTTCTGAGGTTTCGCCTTGTAATATGCATCTTGATGGATTGGCGGTGCACGCTAAAAATGGTGTAAAGGCGAGTGGCGGGTACGCCATGAAGTATAACACGTTTATTGTGACTGATGGCGAGGCTATGGGTCATGAGGGGATGAAGTGTTCTTTGATTTCTCGTGAAGTTATTGCAGATACTATTGAATTAGTTAGTCGTGGACATCAATTTGATGCTATCTTAGGTATTGGGGCTTGTGATAAAACGATTCCTGGTTCAGTTATGCCGATGGCTCGTCTTAATATTCCGTCGATCTTTGTGTATGGCGGGACGATTGCGCCTGGAAAGTATAAGGGAAAAGATATTGATATTGTTTCTGCGTTTGAGGCTGTTGGTAGTGTAGCGCCTGGAAAAATGACTGAGGAAGATGCTAAAGAGGTTGAATGTTCTGCCTGTCCGGGAGCTGGGGCTTGCGGTGGGATGTATACTGCTAATACGATGAGCTCTGCTATGGAGGCAATTGGGATGTCGCTAACAGGTAATGCTTCTTTGCCTGCTGAAGGCAAGCGTATGGAACAGATGATGGAGGATTCTGGCAAGGCTTTGGTTGCATTGATTGAGAACGGTATTAGGCCTCGTGATATTATGACGAAAAAGGCATTTGAGAATGCGATTCGTGTGGTTATGGCTTTAGGAGGCAGTACTAATGCTGCATTACATTTACTTGCTCTTGCTCGTGAAGCTGAAGTTGATCTATCTATTGATGAGTTTAATGCGTTTTCAGATTCAACTCCAACGGTTGCTGATATGAAGCCGGCTGGGAAGTATGTGATGACTGATTTGGATAAAGCAGGCGGGGTGCAGATGGTGATGAAGATGTTGCTTGAAGCTAAGCTATTGCATGGAGATTGCATGACGGTTACGGGAAAGACGGTTGCTGAGAATCTTGCTGATGTTTCGGTTAAGCTAGAAGGTCAGGATGTTGTTCATGCTCTTTCAGATCCCGTTAAGAGTCGCGGTTCCTTTATGATTTTGAAAGGTAATTTGGCTTCGGATGGGGCTGTGTTGAAGACGTGTGGTTTAGACACGGTTAGTCATACGGGTCCTGCTCGCGTTTATGAGAACGAGGAGGATTGTCTGAAGGCTATTTTGGATGGTAGCGTGGTTGAGGGTGATACTATTGTTATTCGTTATGAAGGTCCGAAAGGCGGTCCCGGGATGAGGGAGATGTTAAGTCCTACTGCTGCATTGGCTGGACGAGGATTGCATAAGAAGGTTGGTTTGATTACTGATGGACGGTTTTCTGGTGGATCGCATGGGATTGTTGTTGGACATGTTACTCCAGAGGCTCAGGAGAAGGGTGTGATTGCTGCTGTAAGGGATGGAGATATGATTACTATTGATTCTGGAGAGAAATTGTTGCATGTTGAGTTGTCTGATGATGAGATTGCTTCACGTCTTAAGGATTGGAAGAAAAAGGAAATCAAGTATAAGAGCGGTGCGTTGTATAAGTATGCGAAATTGGTTTCTAGTGCTTCTACTGGTGCTATTACTAGTTAAGTTCTGCTTTAACAGATTCAAAGAATTCTTTGTCTTTTTTGTGGGTTAAGAGTTTAGAGACTTCATGGATGTCTACCCATCTCGCTTCTGGATTGTCGGGATCTTCTGGTTTGAGTTCTTGTTGGTCGGTTTTGAAGAGGAACATGGTGATGTGTTTTAGTTCTCTTATTTCGTCGCCCTCGCCATGCTTTCCTATCTTATGTCTTTCGTAGTTTCCTAGCTCTTTGATGAAGGTTAATTCGGAGATTCCGGATTCTTCTTTGATTTCTCTTCTGGCTGCGGTTAATGCGTCTTCTCCCGGGTCTATATGGCCTTTTGGAAGTGACCAAGAATTGTGGTTTTGATTGACTACAAGGACTTTATCTTGATTAAGGACGGCTCCACCGGCGCTTTTACTTAACTTCATGCTCTTCCCCCATAGTAAAATTCCGGATTTTGTAGTGTGTGTATATATGTGGAATCAATATGGTTTGCGATTCCCAGCATGGTGAGGGGTGCACGATGGCTCAATGAGAAAAATTCTTCTAACAAGGGCTTTCTTTCTTCAAAAAGGAGATTGGCAAATCTTTCTTCCTGTTTATCAATTCTTGCATTCAATACAAGAGGTCCTATACTTTGAGCAATTGGTTCATACAAGGATCTTCTGTATTCGGTAAATGGGCACAGTCGGTATTGAACGCCCACCAGGAGAGAGGTTTTATCTTCTGAGGAGTTAAATGAACTCATGTCTAATGGAATATTTGAGCTGTCACGTATAGCTATGCCGATAGTTTCTCGCACCTTAGGTATTATTGTTATGATGCTCATTGCAGCAACATCTTCTGGTTCACTGTCTAACATTGCTACCCTTGTTGCGAAATCGATACATCCTTCTTCACTCATATCAAGAAAAGCACAAGCATACTCGACTATCGTTGAAGGATCATATGACCTAGCACCCGCAATTTTTCTCTTGTGCTCAGCTTTCATTCTGCCATCGTATTCGCCATTTGGGGCTATACTCTGAATTTGCGGATTTGCTGTAGGAGAAAAAAATGAAGCAAAGATAAGTTCTGAGTCTATGAGATTCCAATCTGGATTTTCTTCAGGTGAATGGGTGATTAATCTGAGATGAGATGCTCCAGCCATCTTTTAGAACGGTCCTATGGAGTCCGCTTTGGATTCGTTGATCTCTGCTAGGAGCACTTCGGTGGATTCTAGATACTCTTTCAATTCGTTGCAGAACTTTGCTGCTTCTGCTCCATCAATGACACGGTGGTCAAACGTTAATGAGAGCGGTAACATTTTTCGTATTACTATTTCTCCTTTAACGACAACTGGCTTTTCTTTTGTTCTTCCTGTAGCAAGGATGGATATTTCTGGGTAATTCAAGATGGGGGTGACGAAGATTCCTCCAATAGCGCCAACGTTACTGATGGTAAAGGTGCCGCCTTTCAGTTCATCAAGTTTTACCTTCCGGTCATTGCATCTTGCGGCAAGGTCAAAGATTTCATGCGCTATTTCTTCGATAGATTTCTTATCTGCATCTTTTACTACTGGAACGATTAACCCTGCGTCGGTGTTTACTGCAACGCCAATGTTGTAGTATTTCTTGAGAAGGATGTTTTCGCTGGTGTCGTCAACATGTGCGTTGAAATAGGGGTTTTTCTTTAGCGTAGCAACGATTGCTTTTACGAGATAGGGCATCATTGTCACTTTAATGCCTTTTTTCTTGTATTTTTCTTTCTCTTTCTTTATCAGTGCATCTAATTCGGTTACATCGGCTTCGTCCATATGTGTTACCGCTGCTGACTGATGCGTAGCTTCAATCATATGTTTGAAGATCTTTTTTCGAACTCCTTTTACGGGTATCTTCTCAATGTTTCCATATTGGTCTTTTTCTTCTGCCATAGTGTTCACCTGTTTGTTCTTCTTTATTAATTTATTCCTTCATAACTCTTTCTATTGCTGCAACGATCTTTTCTTCATCGGGAATATAGTTTGTTTCATTTTGGTAATAGGGCATGATGGTGTCGTAGCCAGTAACTCGTTCTACGGGTGCTTGGAGTTCGTAGAGTGCTTTTTCGTTAATTTGTGCGATGATCTCTGCTGCTACACCGTATGATCTTGGTGCTTCATGGGTGATGACACAGCGTCCTGTCTTTTTTACGCTTTTGATGATGGTTTCTGTGTCTAATGGTGAGATGGTTCTTAGATCGATGAGCTCGATGTGATATTTGTAACCTAATTGAGCGATTGCTTTTTGTGCTACCCAGTGCATTGCACCATATGCGATAACGGTACATTCATCTCCCTCTTTAGTTATTTTCGCTTTTCCTAATGGGATGGGTTCTTGATCTTCTTTTACTTCTTCCTTAATTGCTCTGTAGATTCGTTTTGGTTCCATAAAGACAACGGGATCGGGATCTTGGATTGCTGCTCTTAGAAGTCCATACGCTTCTTTTGGTGATGAGGGGATAACTACTTTTAGTCCGGGGATGTGGGCATAGAGAGCTTCCATGCTTTCGGAATGATGTTCTAGTGCCCTTATTCCTCCACCGTATGGCATTCTCACTACTAAGGGAATTGTGAACTCGCCTCGTGTTCGGTTTCTTAATCTTGCTGCAGCAGTTACTAGTTGATTGAATCCGGGGTACATGAATCCTGAGAATTGAATTTCTGCAACAGGTTTGAAGCCATAGATGGATAATCCTACGGAGGTTCCTATGATGCCGGATTCTGCTAAGGGAGTGTCGATAACTCGTTGCTCTCCAAACGTTTTTTGGAGTCCATCGGTTGCTCTAAAGACTCCTCCATTGAGGCCGACGTCCTCTCCTAGGACAAGTACTTTCTCATCTGCCTGCATCTCTGCTTCCAATGCTTGGGTGATGGCTTGTGCCATGTTTATTTTATTCATTTTTCTTGAATTTCTTGCAGTCTTCTAGCTGTTCTTTGAGATTGTCTGGCATGTCTTCATACATATATTGGAACATGTCTTCTGGTGTTACTGCTGGTAGCGCATCTGCTTCCTCGATCGCTTTTGCTATGGTTTCTTCGTTTTCTTTCTCGGTTTGTTGTTCGTCTTTATCCGTCCATATGTTTTCTTTCTCGAGGTAGATCTTTAATCGTGTTAGTGGATCTTTTTTCTTCCATGATTCTAATTCTTCTTCGCTGCGATATCTCTTAGCGTCATCTGCTGAGGTGTGATCGCAGATGCGGTAGGTGAATGCTTCGATTAGGGTGGGGCCTTGATGGAGCTTAGCTCTTTGTATAGCTTCTTGGGTTGCTGCAAACATGGCTAGTGTATCATTTCCATCTACTTTTATTGAGGGAATATCGTATGCAATTCCTTTTTGTGCGAATGTTTGTGATGAAGTTTGTAATTTGATGGGGGTGGAGATAGCGTATTGGTTATTTTGAACGATGAAGATGATGGGTGCTTTTGTAACAGAAGCGAAATTTAATGATTCATGGAAGTCCCCTTCTGAGGTTGCTCCATCTCCGCAGTAGACAACAACTACGTTTTTCTTTTTCTCTAGTTGCATTCCCATTGCGATTCCGGTTGCTTGCGGTAGTTGGGAGCCGATGGGGAAGGTTAGCGGATAGTTTTTGTATTCGCTGTTGTTTTTATTGCCTCGCTCGTCTCCTGAAAAGGAAAGAATGACGTTGCTGAGAGGCATTTTTCTTAAAAATAAGCCTGCGAATTCCCTGTATGATGGGATGTACCAATCGTCTTTTTCTAGGCATGCTGCAGGTCCTATTGCGGCTGCTTCTTGTCCTGTTGCTTGCGGGAATGTTCCGATACGTCCTTGTCTTTGTAGTGCTAATAGTTTAGTGTCAAATGTTCTTGCGAGAAGCATGGTTTTGTAGAGTTCTTTTAGGCGTTCTTTCTCTATTTTTGGCATTAACTCTTGGTCTACACTACCTGTTTCGTCCATTATCTGCAGGTATTCCAACTCGAAATTTGCTATCGTTTTTCGTGGCATTTTAGTGTTATTGAGAGCGTAACTTCGTTTTTAAGTGTTTGTATCCACCATCTAGAGAGTGCCCTTTTTAAATGCAGAAAGCATTCTCTTGGTATGAAAGCATTGGTTGAGGAGCACTCTGATTTTTATCCTGTGCTCATTTCGTGGATAAAGAAGGAGAAGCCTACAAAGTCACAATTAGCATTGTATAAGCTGAAGCTTTGTAAGAAGTTTAAACAAAGACATATTCCTACGGATATCGAGATTTATTTGCATGCTGATAGTGAGGATGCTTCGGTGATTAGGTCTTGTCTGACTACGAAGCCGATGCGCACAGGTAGTGGAGTTTCGGTTGTTGCTACGATGACGAAACCTTACAAATGTCCGCATGGTGCATGCACGTTCTGTCCGGGTGGTTTAGGTTCGTCTTTTGGTGACGTGCCGATGTCGTATACCGGTAATGAGCCTTCAACGATGCGCGGGATTCGGAATGAGTACGATGCGTACAGAATTGTGTTTAATCGCTTAGAGCAGTATATTGTTCTTGGACAGAATTGTGATAAGGTTGATCAGATTATTATGGGCGGTACGTTTACTGGATTTCCTCCAAAGTATCGTGAATCGTATATCTACTATTCTTTTAAGGCGTATAATGACTTTTCTAAACTGTTTTTTAGTTCTGGGAAATTGGATCTTGTTGCGTTTAAGAAGTTCTTTGAATTGCCTGGAAAGGTTGGTGATAAAGAGCGTGAAGCTAAGGTTGCTAGTAAGGTGCTTGCTCTGAAGTCGAAAGATGTAAAGACGCTTGAAGAGGAGCAGGAACTTAATGAGAAAGCCGCTATTCGTTGTATTGGATTGACGATTGAAACGAAGCCGGACTGGGGTTTTGCTTCGCATGGTTTGGAATTATTGAAGCAAGGTGTAACTAGAATTGAATTAGGGGTGCAAACTATATACGATGAGGTGTTGTTGAGGACACATCGCGGTCATACGGTTAAAGATACCTTGAAGAGTATTGCTGACTTGCGTGATTTAGGGTTTAAGTTGAACTTTCATGTGATGCCAGGGTTACCTGGAAAGAATGGCAAGGTATTGTCGCGTGCAAAAGATATGGCATCGTTGAAGGCTATGTTTAGTGATTCTGGTTATATGCCAGATATGATTAAGATTTATCCGTGTATGGTGATGCCAGGTACACCATTAGTTAAGGATTATGAAGCTGGAATTTATAAGCCGATTACTACTGCTCAGGCAGCTTCAATTATTGTGGATGCGTATCGTTTTATTCCTTCTTGGTGTAGGGTGATGCGTGTTCAGCGAGACATTCCGACGAATGTTACGGAAGCTGGCGTTGATAAGACGAATTTGAGGCAGTATGTTGACAAGCTTGCTGACGAAAAGAATGTTGTGCTTCGTGATATTCGAGCTCGGGAGATTGGATTGGGTCAGGTTGAGGGTGAGCCGTCTATTGTTGTTTCCTCGTATGAGGCTTCTGGTGGTACTGAATATTTTATTTCGATGGAAGCTTCGGATAAAATTCTTGGTTTTTGTCGATTACGTTTTGTGCCTAGGTCATTACATCCCGCAATTACACTTACGTCTGGGATGATTCGAGAATTGCACGTGTATGGCAGTGCAACGGCGATTGGTGCTGCTGGGGAGAATACGCAACATAAGGGCGTTGGTCGTGCTTTGATGGCTGAGGCTGAGAAGATAGCTACTTCGAATGGAAAGGATAAGATGCTAGTAATTAGTGGTGTTGGGGCTCGAGAATATTATCGTAAATTAGGTTATTCTAGGGAAGATTGTTATATGGCTAAGTCTCTATCCTCAATCCAATCCTAAACTCACTTTTAGAGCTTTATTTACGTCTTCAAGAAGCTCCTCTTTTACTGTTCCTATGTTTTTTATGAGTCTTTTCTTGTCTATTGCGCGAATTTGATTCATCAACACTTTTGAGTCTTTTGATAATCCACTATATTCTTTTGGTAGAAGAGTTTCGAAAGGGTACTGTTTTTCTTTTAGTTGGGACGTTAACGGCGCAATTATTGTAATGGGACTATACTGATTTCCAATGTCATTTTGAATAACGACAGCAGGTCTCGATTTTTTAATTTCGTGTCCGATAGTTGGATCCAGATTCACCAACCAAATGTCTCCCCTTTTTACACGTTTCATCTTATTCAATAGAAGGAGAGGTGTGATCCCAATCAGCTACTGTTTCTTGATCTTCTTTCGCTTTTTGAGTATATCCTTCGATCAGTAACTTTCGTAGGTTTTGATCCTCCTTTTGTGCAACCAATCTTTTTATTGTCTCGTCGTAGCTTTCTGTGCTTTTGCGAATGCTATCTAAAGCTCGCTTGGTTGTTCTTTTGATTTTCATTGTAGTTACTTCTTGCACGGTATACTTTTGGTATACCTCTTCCTATTTAAAGTTTTCGTTCAATAGATTTATAACTAAAACTCTATTCTGTAGAAGTTATGTTTGATTTAGAATTAGAAAAAGTCATTGATGAAATTAAGGCTAATGGTAAGAAGAAAGTGCTTATTCAGCTACCGGATGGTTTGAAGACTCGCGCTCAGGAGATTGTTGATAAGATTGAAGGTGAGACTTCAGCGAGCGTTTATATTTGGTATTCTTCGTGTTTCGGTGCGTGTGATTTGCCTTTAGGTTTGGAAACTCTGGGAATTGATTTTCTTGTTGGTTTTGGACATAATAAATATCACTATACGAGGACGGGATGGTAGACACGCTCTTCATTGATGGGATTTGGGAGAAGGAGATTGTTCTTGGTAAGGAAGTTTTGGAGTTTTTTGCTAAAGCTAAGGTGAAGAGTGTTGGTTTGTTTGCTTCTGTTCAATTCTTGAAATTAGAAACGGTACGAGATCAGTTGGATCAGGCAGGTATTACGGTTAAAGAGACGAAGGCTAAAAGGACTCACGCTGCGACCCAGGTGCTGGGTTGTGATGCGTATCATGATTCGTATTCTGATTCGATAATTGATGATGTTGATGCAATCTTGTATATTGGTGATGGGTTATTTCATCCTAAGGCTCTTTTGTTATCGCAGGCTGCTCAGAAGTCTGTTTCTGACATTATTATTTGGGATCCTGTTTCTTCACTGATGAAGACGCTCGGTATGAATGATATTGAGCAGCAGTGGAAGAGACGTGAGGCTAATCTTAAGCGGTTTATTGCAGCTGAAACTATTGGGATTTTGGTTACGATTAAGCCGGGTCAGCAATATTTGCATCTTGCTGAGAAACTTCGTGCTGATTTAGTGAATAGTGGTAAAAAGGCGTAT
>CAZBLF010000012.1:20698-30632 GCA_964492935.1 uncultured Methanosarcinales archaeon | reverse complement strand
TTGAAGGCTTGATAACTTGTAGCGCAAATCAAGATCATGATTTCCATCTACGGCATTTTCCGAGACCTTCAAACGATAATCAACAATAACTCCAATATCTCCCAGTTGCTTGCCATGCACCGAACCAATTCTCTGTAAAGCGGGCTCTCCATCTACAAGAGAAAACGGATACTCCGGAAGTAATTCAATCATCATATCCTCCGCATTTTCCCAACCGTTATTCTCCACCTTAAAGCGCACCGTAACAATATCTCCTGCCTGCACCGGATCAGGCACCTGATTGACCAACGTGATACGAATACGAGCGAACGTAGTAAGGGCATTACTCACCGTGCTAGAAGTCGCAACACCAGCAAAACTACCGATAAGTACAAGCAAAACCAACAACACCCAAACCTTCTTCATATTCATGCTTTAACAACACTCTCTTTTTATATGTTTTCTATCGCTTAACTACTTTTCCATCCCGTAAAAAGATAACCCTATCTGCATGCCGCGCAGTAGTAGCATCATGCGTGACCATCACAATCGTTTTTTTCTCTTTTTTATTCAATTTCTTAAGAAAAGCCATCACCGTCTGCCCTGTGGTGGAGTCAAGATTTCCAGTAGGCTCATCAGCTAAAATAACTTCAGGATCATTTGCTAGCGATCGAGCAATAGCAACTCGCTGCTGCTGCCCTCCTGATAACTCATTCGGTTTATGATTGACTCGATCACCAAGCTGAACTAAATTCAGAAGCGAAGTCGCCTTCTTAATTCTCTCATTCTTAGGCACATTCTGAAAGATCATCGGCAACATCACATTACCTAACGCACTCAACGACGGAATTAAATTAAATTGTTGAAAAATAAATCCGATAAGCTTTCCGCGAATCTGCGCCAGATTGCTTTCAGTCATCTTCGAAATGTCCTGATTTTGTAAATACACTCTGCCTCGGGTCGGAATGTCTAAACAGCCCACCAAATTCATAGCAGTACTCTTACCACTGCCTGACGTACCCATAATCGCAAGAAATTCTCCTGGCTTCACAGCGATATTGATCCCCTGTAATGCAGGAACCTTAACCTCCCCCATCGTGTAGACCTTCCACACATCCTTCAACTGAATTATTGCGTTAACCACACCCCTATGAAGAATGAACTCTACTTAAATATTTGCTTTGATGGAATGGCATAGCATCATCCAGTCGAAATCCTTCGATGGGTGAAGAATACTGACAAAGGGGTTGTGCTGTTGCGAGAGGCTAGCTTCTCGCTCGCTTCAAACCACGGGAAATGTCAGCCATCTAGAACTCCAACAAGATTTCGAAGGTGCTATGCATTTGCTTTGAAGTCTCCCAAGTCAAATCATTACCATACTTTTTTATAGTGGATTGCAGAAATAAACAAAATGATAGAAATTTGTGCAGTCGGCGGCTACAACCAAATCGGTAAAAACATGACTGCCGTCAAGTATAAAGACGAAGTCGTCATTTTTGACATGGGGCTTCTTCTAGACAAATACATCGAAGCCACCAATCAAGGAGAGCATGATGACAAACATCTTAATCCTGATGAGCTGAGAAAAGCAGGAGCAATACCGAACGATGCAGTGTTGAAAGACTGGAAAGGCAAAGTTAAAGCAATCATTCCAACACACGCCCATCTCGATCACGTAGGAGCAATTGTCTATTTGAGCAATGCCTACAACGCCCCGATTCTGTGCACCGCATTTACGAAAGAGGTACTCACCGCAATAGCAAAGGACGAACGGATTATCCTAAAAAACGAAATAAAAGTACTCAATGTCAATGCACGTTTCAAGATTTCAGATCGTCTAGAAATCGAGTTCGTTAATGTAACTCATAGCTGCCCCCATACCGTCATGGCAGCACTCCATACACCCGATGGAACCGTCATGTATGCGAACGATTTCAAATTTGATGATCATCCCACCATCGGCAAAAAACCAAACTATGCTCGTATGAAAGAACTTGGAAATGATGGAGTGAAAGTGCTGATTGTAGATAGCACACGCGCCGATAGCGCTACCAAAACCCCTTCCGAAACCGTAGCTCGTGACATGCTCAGAGACGTCATGCTTGGAGTAGATAGCACCAATAAAGCAGTTATCGTAACCACGTTTGCCTCCCACCTCGCAAGATTAAAGTCCATCATCTCCATGGGCAAGCAAATGGGAAGAAAAGTAATATTCCTAGGAAGAAGCCTTGGAAAATATGCAAACGCCGGAGAGAAAGCAGGACTGGTTAACTTCTCCAAAGAGGTAGATATGGCCACTTTTGGTAAACAAATTGAGAAAAAGCTCAAATCCATTGAGAAAAAATTAGACAAATATGTATTAGTCGTTACCGGCCATCAGGGAGAACCCAATTCCACTCTTTCTAAAATGGTCGATGGAAAAATTCCATTTAATTTCAACTCAGAAGATCATGTCGTCTTCTCCTGTACCGTCATCCCTAGCCCCATCAACATCCAAAATCGCATTGCATTAGAAGATAAACTACGAAGCAAACATGTCAGAATCTTCAAGGACATTCACGTCTCCGGCCACGCCTCAAGAGAAGATCTAAGGGATCTCCTTACCTTTGTTAAAGCAGAACACATCATCCCTGCTCATGGAGACATCCCAAAAAAAGAGGCCATGGCAAGTCTAGCAGAAGAAAAGGGATACGTTATCGGCAAAACCGTGCATCTAGTAAAAGAAGGCGACTTTCTAAAATTCTGATAACCTCCATCTAGAACTATACTAGAGAACCATAAAGAATATAAATTGAAGTTTCCTCCTTCTCAATGGGGGAACGTACTATGAGATTAACACTTGCAGAACCGAGTTATCTAAAAGAGAGCATTAGCATTATTTCTGAACTCGTAAGCGAGGCAAAATTTACCATCACCAAAGATGCCGTAGAATTAATCGCAATGGACCCTGCAAATGTCGCCATGGTCGTCTTCAAGTTATTTAGTTCCTGCTTCACCGAATACGACATCAAAGAGGATACCCAGATAGCAATCAACCTCGGAAATCTCAAACAGGTACTCCGAAGAGTCAATGCAAACGATATGCTTACGCTAGAACTAGCCGAAAACAAGCTAAAATTAGAGTTCACCGGCTCAACCAAAAGAACCTTCCATCTCCCAATCCTTGAAATCGAGGAAAAAGAGCAAAAAGTCCCCGATTTATCATTCCCAGTCACCATTACCTGTGCTCCAGCCGTGTTTACAGGAGCGATCGAAGATGCAGATATTGTTGCAGAAAGCGTCAGTTTCGAAGCAGAGAAGGGAAAATTTCTAATCAATGCATCCGGTGACCTTTCCGACGCTGCCATCGAAATTCCGGCTAGCGATAACGTCAAAATAGAAACGGGAGATGAAACGGTAAAATCCAAGTACAGCATAGAATATCTCAAGAAAATGGTTGCAGGAAGCAAGATCAGTAATGAGGTTTCAATCCAGTTCAATAAAGACTATCCCCTAAAGTTGTCATTCAAGGAGGTAGACAAAGTTTTATTAAGTTTCATTTTAGCACCTCGTGTAGAGAACGATTAAATGAAGGACAAAAAGACAATCTTAATCATTTTACTCACCACAGTAATAGTCATTCTAGTAGCCGTTATGGGCTGGAACTCATTTACAGCCGGAATTGCAAGCGCTCGCGAACAAGTCTATGCCCAGGGCCTCCAAGATGGAAGGTTGCTAGAACAAAGGGATATTCTTACAAGCGTCATTCAACAAGGAATGTACATTATACCGGTCATTGATGAGAATAATCAATCGCAGCAAGTTGCTCTGGGCGTAATTCAATCAGATCCTAACGCTCAGCTTTCTTAAAGTAAGAAAAAGATTAACTGTCCCACAAATCCTGCAAACAGCGGTACAAACAAATTATCTTCTAACTCATTAACAAACGTCTCAACAACAGTAGCCGTAATCGACATTGCCAAAATAATGTAGATATTTTGAAGAACAATAAATCCAACAATCAGGTTAATAACCAACTCTCCAGCACAACCCTTGACCGTTTTATTCTTAAAAATGTACGTTTTTCCGAATTGCTGACCCACTAACGCAGCAGATAAATCGCCGAACGTAGTCATCAACAATGCAGCCAATGCAATCTTAAAATCAAGTACCGCTATCAGAATAATAGTTGCAGAAAGAAAATAAATAGCACCATTCATCCTTCTATGCTCCTTAGCACGAATCAGCCGATCCACAAAAGGAATATCTATATTAAGCTCAAGTCGCAAGTATTCCATCGCTAATAGAATTAACAACACAAATATCAGCGTAAATAACGCAACCTGTCGAGAAACAGATCGTTCAATAATCGCATAAAGCACTATAACTAAAAGTATTGACAGATGGAATGCTTTCCTCCTTAACTCCTGCGCTATGCCCCAGTTCACACTATAACCAGTAAGTTCTTTCTATATAAAAGTAGTGTTTTACTCGTCTTTTGGAGCTTCATCGCCACTGTAGCTGGGAACTGCAGCCTTGCTGATGACCATAATATCGCCAATCGCCTTAACGAGCTGATGAGGAACAATAACTCCTTTGGCACTCCCCAACACCTTACTCAGAAATGAATTTTTCGTTGCCCGAACTCTCCATCCAAACACCTTATTAGTAGCTAAAATACTTTCCTCGACATCACCAAAATAATCGCCTGTATCGGTAAATACTCTCATGTCATACGTTTCCGAAATCCGCTTCATCTTTAACATTGTATCATTCCCCCGTTACCATTATCAAGTTGTTCTTCCACTACAGAGAATGTCAACATATTTAAACTTAGCGGTTTTCTAGTAGCTATGAAAATCGGCAATCTCATACTCATCGGCACATCACATATTGCTCAGCAAAGCATCGATGAGATTACACAACTAGTGGACAAACATAAACCGGCAATCATCACCCTAGAACTAGATAGAGATCGTTTTCACTCCTTATTTCAGAAACAAAAGCAAAGCATCCAGCTAAGTGATATCTTCAAAGTAGGAGTAAAAGGATTCCTTTTTGCCCTATTAGGGGGATGGGCCTCCAAAAAGCTAGGCGAACAAGTAGGTGTGATGCCCGGAGCCGAAATGAAAAAGGCAGCGGAAATAGCGCGTGCCAAAGACATCAAAATAGCACTAGTGGATCAACATATTCGTAAAACACTCCAAAGACTCTCAAAAACAATTACCTGGAAGGAAAAAGGAAGATTTTTGCTAGACCTAATAAAAGGGCTCATTCTCCGCAAACCCGAAATCGAATTTGACCTGACAAAAGTCCCAAACGAGAAAGTAATAGAAAAACTACTCGGACACGTCAAAAAAAGATATCCTAGTCTCTATCGCGTCCTCATCCTAGAACGTAATGTCGTGATGGCAAAAAAACTATTCCGATTACAAGAAAATCATCCCAACGACACCATCCTAGCCTTTGTCGGTGCCGGACACGTCAAGGGCATGACCAAATTGCTCTCAGAAATGAAAAGTAATTAATCCTCTCAAGATTTTCAATAGTTTTAAATAGATGATTTGCCCTTTTTACACCATGCAACGTTGGGTAGATGTGCAAGGTAAAATCAAACAGTACTTCTCTTTTAAGAAGAAAGAACTCAGAGATATCTTTGCAGCGGTGCTAGCGTTATCGTTCATCATCTCCTTTACACAATGGGGGGGCGACTTCTTCTCGTTCACCAGCGGCGCCTATAACTGGTTCAACAGTGCAATCATTGTGCTCTTTGTCATCATTACCACCAATAGCGTCCAGCGCCTCGTAGGATTGTATATGGGCTACGAGGTAGAGTACCAAGCCTGGATGACAGGTCTAGTGGTAAGTCTGCTAGCAATATTTCTCTCTCGTGGCACGGTCTGGGTCCTCCTTCCGGGCGGCATCATCGTCCATCACCTTTCAGCTCATCGCGTCGGCCATCACCGTTACGGCCTAGATTACTACAAATACAGCCTCATCAGCTTTTCAGGAACCCTAGCAGCTCTCTTTCTTGCAATAATCTTCAGATTACTTGGACAACTATCCTCAAGCAGCCTGGTAGATTCACTAGTATTTTTCTGTGTAGTCTATGCCATCTACGACATCCTACCGCTTCCTGCCCTCACCGGAGGCAAACTCTTCTTCGGTTCCCGCATGATGTATGTCTTCGGAGCAGCGCTAGTAATTATTACCGGAGTCCTCCTATTAACCGACCTTAACATATTCCTCATACTCTTTTTAGGACTCTCCCTAGCAGTCATCTGTTGGGTGCTGTATTATGTGGGGGTTGAACGATATCTCTGGAAAGGTCCCTATGGTGGCGGCTACGCCCCGAAATGGAGTAAGAAGAAATGAACTTTTACAAAAGCTGGGTTGAAATTATCTTCTTCGTGCTACTGATTACCGGTTTTATTTTTTCTCTAGCAAATCCCTCTCCCGGTTTCAGCTACGGCATCATCTTTGTCATGGGGTTATGGTGTGGCCGATTACTATTCTTACAACGCGGCAATTTGCTTTTCCCCTACATTTTCGTGAGCATGGGATTCGTCATTGGATATCTAATCGGAGCCCGCTATGGCAGCTGGCTCACCATGGTAGTTCTATTTCTAGCAGGTTGCTACGCTTCCTATGCATTACACGAGCAAGGCATGTTTGCAACCCCTAAAATTCGTGATGGCTACAGATAATGGAACAGCTCACAGATAATGTCTGGAAAATTCACGGCTTGAGCAATTGCTATCTTCTTGATGTGGGTGCCTGGATTCTTATCGATACCGGAGCAGAAGAAGAACAATCTAAAATCAAAGAGCAAATAGAATCCATCATCCCAGTAGACAAAATCACAAAAGTGCTTCTAACGCATCTCCATTATGATCATATCGGAAACTGGAAAATGTTCAAGAATGCAACATTCTACGCACATCCCGATGCAATCGCAGCACTAAAAGAAAACGCATTTGGAGCTGTCCTAGATCAAGAAACCGCAACAAACTTCAAAGCTCCACTAGAACCCTTAACCGACATCCACGGCCTAAAAGTAATCCTAACACCCGGCCACACCAAAGGCATTGTCTGCCTACACTATCCCGAAAAGAAAATCCTCTTCTCCGGCGACACCCTCTTCGATGGCCGCCATGGAAGAACCGACTTCCCCTTCTCAGATCCCGCCGAGATGGAAACCAGCCTAAAAAAACTAGAAAAAATCGAATACGATATCCTTGCCCCCGGACATGATGTTTGATATCTAAACCTTTTTAGGTAGAAAGATTTCCTTCCTATTTTCCTTTCAATATCCCGTTTTCTTTTACAGTATCTACACAAATCATGCTTTCTGTCCTCTCAATACCTTCCCAACATTTTAAGCCTCCTTTTTCACCAAATATAAAGTTGGAAATGTCTTTATTAGAATGGAATCTCACTTTTGCAATAATATCAAATTCACCTGCCGTAAGATGTACTTCTTCGACATTGTCTAGTTTACTTATCCGTTCTGCAATCGTTCTTGCACCCTTCTTGAAAGTAACAATGATATGGACCAGAGCCGTTACATTAAGATCTAACTCCCTTGGATCCACAACAGCTTTTATTTTCTGAATTACTCCATCTCTCTTCAGCCTTTTGATCCTGTTGTGTATGGTGGATCTTGGAAGAAGTGTTGATTTTTCAAGTTGATATATCTTCCTATCTGCATCTGTCTGCAGTTCGTTGAGGATAATCCTATCTTTTTTATCCAACATAATTGCATTGAATATGAATCTATATTTAAATTTTTTTATTATATATGGATTTTTTCCTATCTTGAAGAAAATAATAGGATTTTATCCCATATATTAATCGCTAACTATTTATTACTCCAAAGTGACACCATAATAACCATGGAGGTGGTAATATGGAAAAACTTAGAGTAAGTGCAGCAGCACTAGCAAGGATAGAAATCGACGGAAAAATTGTGCTTGGCTTGAATAAGAATAGGATGAAGAAGGGGAAAGAGGTATACATGCCTTTCGGAGGCGCAATTGAGTTTAAGGAAGAAGCTCGACCCTTTCTTAACTCACTGCAAGTCCAATATGAAAAAGGGAATGATCTTCGGTTTCTGATCGAAGAGAAATATATCCCTGATTTTGACCATTGGTTTAGGTCAGGAGCCAATCGAGAAAAAGATGTATATCGAGAACTTAGAGAGGAACTTGTTTTAGAAGAAAAACTATTGCCTTCACTTGAGCGAGATCTCGTAAAGATAGAAAACCGTGGTCTTTTGACTCCTCGCGAAGCTACTGACCGTGTTGGTCAGGAAGGGCAGATAACTCAGAGGTACCTAGAGATATTCAACGTACAGCTCCCTGCTGAATACGAAGCAACCTTGAGGGATGCAACTCAAGATAAGCTGGTATGGGTAACTGAAGATGAAATACGGGAAGGAGAAACTAAAGACCACAAAGAGATAAGAGGGCTTCCCCTCCTTATTTGAGGGGGCTTTCTTTTTTCCTTAGTACTTCTGAGAGAGTCATAATCTATTTAAACCAAGATTCTCTCCCAACTGAATGATCAAAGATTTCAAACCAAGACTTTACCAAGAATCCATTCTCGGCACCTGCACCCAAAAAAATACATTAGTTGTACTGCCAACCGGTTTAGGAAAGACAAACATCTTCCTCATGTTAGCAGCGCATAGACTTAAACTCTATCCTACCAGCAAAATTCTGTTCATTGGACCCACACGACCACTCATCGACCAATACCTCAGCGTTTTCGAAAAACATTTCGACATCCCAAAAGAACAATTTGCCATATTCACCGGTCACGTAAAGCCAGAAAAAAGACAGGAACTCTGGAAAACCGCCAAAATCATCTTCTCAACCCCACAAGGTCTTGAAAACGATATCATAAACAGAAGAATCAATCTAGAAGAAGTCTGCCTCCTAGGAATCGATGAAGCACATCGAGCAGTGGGTGATTATGCCTACGTGTGGGTCGCAAAACAATATGAAAAAACAGCAAAATATGCAAGAATACTCGGACTTACCGCATCTCCCGGAAGCGATCTGGAAAAGATAGAGGAAGTCTGCCAAAATTTATTCATTCAAGACATTGAAGTCCGAACCGATAAGGATCCCGATGTAGTAGAATACATCCAGCAAGTAGAAGTAGATTGGGTAAAAGTCAAACTACCAAAAGAATTCAACGAGGTACTGAAACACCTCAAGGATTTTCTCAAAAGCAGAATAAAAACACTGCAAGATTGGGATATTATGCCCAAACAAAATTCAGATTTCATCTCAAAAACCGCATTACTCCAACTCCAAGCACAACTGCGCGGTAGAGCCGTGGGAACACAAGACTTCACCGCCTGGAAAGCCATCTCCGTCCTCGCAGAGATCATGAAAATGCAGCACGCAGTAGAACTCATAGAAACACAAGGCGTTAAATCCCTGCACGACTACCTCAACAAATTACAACAAGATTCGACAACCTCAAAAACAAAAGCCGTCAAGAATATCGTTGCAGACGTAGAATTCAGAAGCGCACTCTTCAAAACCAACAGGTTAGTCCAAGAACGCATCCAACACCCAAAAATTGCGGAACTAAAAAAGTTAGTCTCTCAAATTCTAACCACCGATGATGCCAAACTCATGGTCTTCAACCAGTACCGAGACAATACAGCCGACATTGTCAACCATCTCAACACCATAGAAAACGTTAAAGCAACCCTCTTCGTTGGCCAACTCAAGAAAGGAAATACCGGACTCTCGCAAAAAGACCAGAAAGCAGTCCTAGATAAGTTCAGATCTGGAGAAATAAATGTCATCGTTTCAACATCCGTAGGCGAAGAAGGCATTGACGTACCCTCCGTAGACGCCGTCATCTTTTTCGAACCTGTCCCCAGCGCAATCAGAACCATTCAAAGACGAGGAAGAACCGGAAGACAATCAAGAGGTCGCGTCATCGTCTTAATGGC
>CAZBLF010000012.1:0-20688 GCA_964492935.1 uncultured Methanosarcinales archaeon | reverse complement strand
AAAACACAAGAGACGTCGGTTACAAATGGAGCGCTCACCACAAAGAACTCAGAATGTATCGTACGCTTGAAACAATAAAAAAGAAAATGAGTTTCAATTTCGCGAAACCGTCAGAAGATCAGTCACTGAAAGACTACACCAAGAAAGATGAAATCAAGATGTACGTCGATCACCGCGAGAAAGGATCTGCAGTCATCAAACAACTCATCGATAAAGGCGTGCATGTACAATTAGAACAACTCTCTCACGCCGACTACCTCTTAAGCAAAAATGTAGGCGTAGAATACAAAACCGCCGAAGACTTCGTCAACAGCATCATCGATGGACGACTGTTAGATCAACTTAAATCGTTAAAGGAACAATACTCTAGACCATTAGTCCTCATCGAAGGCGAAGATCTCTATTCAATAAGAAATATCCATCCCAATGCCATTCGTGGCATGATTGCGACCATTGTAGTAAACTACGGCATCCCCATCCTCTTCAGCAAATACGCAGAAGAGAGCGCATCCCTACTCTATCTCATCGCAAAACGAGAGCAATCAACAGACTCCTCAGATTTCACCCCCCACGCAACAAAAAGAACCGGAACACTCAAAGACATGCAAGAGTATCTGGTTGCAGCATTACCAGGAGTCGGCATAACCCTAGCGAAACCTCTCCTCACCGCATTCAAATCCATAAAAAATCTCGTAAACGCTTCAAAAGAAGAACTACAAACCGTGGAAAAGATTGGCAACGTCAAAGCAAAGAAAATAAAAGAAGTTCTAGAAAAAGAATACGAACCCTAATCAGTCATTCCATCAATTTTATATATCCCTAAACTACCAATACCTCATGCAAAGTAATCTTTCTCTTATTTTAGAGCACCGATCGGAAATAGTTTCTCTCTTGGATGAGATAGTAGTGGTAATTACGCGCGATATGGGAGAGATTTGGAATATAACTACAAAGATTTTCTCCGTGAGTGAGCTTATTGACAAATGTATCGGGATGGAACCGTTTCATTTAGCTGAGTTTACTGGACACTTCGGCAGACCCAGTGAAGTATTTGGAAAAAATGAAAAGGAATTAAGAAGAAAGATTGCCAAAGATCCTTCGGATTGGGAGAGTAAGTTCCTCTTCTATACAAGAAAGTTTGTTGCTGTCTTAGTTCAAGACTGTATCTACTACCTCACCTATGATCAATTCTCAGAGAATTCAAGAGATAACACAGAAAAAACAGAAATACTGGATCGATATTTTGATAAAAGTTCAAAACTGTTGGAGATCGGTCCAGGAACAGGGCCCCTATTGAGGAGATTGTTACAAAGAAAATTGGATGTTATCGCTATAGAGATCAATCCACATATGATTGAAGAATGCAAGAAGCTCTACCCTCCAGCAAAAGGAAAGATCATCCAGGGAGATTTTTTAGAAAAGCAGTTTAAAGAAAGGTTTGATGGGATTTTTGTAGAGAGTGGATTTTTTCTGTTTACTAAAATAAGACCAAGAGTGTTCATGTTTGAGATGTTTCATGACAATCCAAATACTGCAAAAGAATATGCCGAGAAGGGGTTGAAGCGAGTGTACTCCCTTCTACGTCCAAAGGGAACTTTTTTGATTGGAATCCAGGAAATTACGGGAAAAGTGGGACTGGGGGAGGGTGTTCAATTTTCCATGGAACGTAATCAACATCAAGATTATGCACTACGAACCATCGAGTATTCTGCAAAAAAACATTTCCTGGGTAAAGCGAGTATTCTATGGACTATACCTCACAAAAAATCGACGATGAGTAAGAATGAATTTGAGAAGCTCGCTCAATCAGTAGGATTTAAAGGAATCTCTATCTTGAGGGACCAATGGATATCTCTCACCAAATAACAACCTTAAAACCGACCAGAGCGCAACTTTTTAACACGTTCCGCCGTCGGAGGATGCGTCGAGAACAACTTAATCAAACCATGCATCTTTCCAAAAGGATTCGAAATAAAAAGATGCGCAGTCGTCTGCGTCCCTGAAGTTGCCCGAAAAGGATGATGCTTAATATTCGATTCTAACTTCAAAAGAGCCGATGCCAAACCCTCTCCAGTATGCAATGATTTAGCAGCCGAAGCATCCGCCTGAAACTCTCGAGAACGTGATATAGCAAGCTGAATGATCGTAGCTAAGACAGGAGTAAGAATTGCCAACACAAGCAGCTCCAACCCATTTCCATCTCGATCACGACCACCAAAACCACCAAACATTGCAGCCCAACGAGCCATGAAAGCAACGTACGAAATAACACCAGCAATCGTAGCTGCAACAGTCGAAGTCAACGTATCATAATTAGTAATGTGTGCAACCTCGTGCGCAATAACTCCTTTTAACTCATCCTCCGACAACGCATCCATGATGCCAGTAGTACAGGCCACTGCAGCCCGCTTAGGGGTAGGCCCCGTAGCAAACGCATTCGCCTGCGGCGTATCAATAACATACACTCGCGGCTTAGGAATGTTAGCCAAGCGAGCACATTCAGCAACTAAAGAATGCAACGTAGAATATTCCGATTCGGAAGCAAGTTTGGCATGGTACATCCGCAACGCAATCTTATCCGAAAACCAATACGAAACCACGTTCATTCCTAAAGAAAAGATAATCGCAATCGTTAACCCACTTGCCCCCCAGTAAGAACCGATCCATAACAATAAACCGGTCATCGAAGCTAACAACACTACGGTCTTCAACTGGTTCTGAATTGCCATACACTAAGAATGCATCATGAATTTATAAAGGTGATGTCAAGGTGGAGCAAACATTATAAATTGCCCACCATTCACTTTTCTCAATGGATTTGAACAAAAGCACACTCTTGCTACATTACAAACGCAGAGATATTCAGGAGGCCATGGTCCTAGACGCACAAGACAAAGAAGTCGGAATCCGCTATGGTGTAGGATTCGGAAAACGCCCAGACATGCTCCAATACCCTAACGATGTGCTAGAGTGCGCAAAGAACGGCGCAACCTCATTCCACACCTCCGAAGAGCGATGGAGCAACCCCCTACAAATCCATTCCGAGATGAAGCCGGGTGACATGGAAGATCTCAGAATTGGCTGGGATCTCGTTATCGATATCGACTGTAAATTCGTCGCCTACACCATCCTCGCAGCAGATCTCGTCATCAAAGCCATCAAACATCATGGCGTCTCCGCCGTCTCCTGCAAATTTTCAGGGGGATCCGGATTCCACATTGGCATTCCATTCGAAGCATTCCCAGAAAAAGTCTATGAAAAAGATACTCGGCTTTGGTTTCCCGATGGTCCGCGTGCAGTAGCAGAATATATCAGCTCACTCATCAACGAACCACTAGGCAAACTCATGTTAGCTGATGGCGGGGTCGAAGGAGTGATGAAAAAATCAGGATTAACGTTCAATGAAGTCGTAAAAAAGGGAAAATTCGATCCGCTAGCAGTCATCGGCATCGACACGCTGCTCATCTCCTCACGACACCTCTGTCGCATGGCCTATTCCTTCAATGAAAAATCAGGATTGGTTTCAGTACCAGTAAATCCAGATAAAGTTCTAGAATTTCGAAAAGAAATAGCAGTTGCAAAAAATGTGCGCGTCTCAAAATTCAAATTTCTTGATCGAGTCAACTGCAAACCGGGAGAGGCAAAACACCTACTCGTTCAATCCTTTGATTTCCATGAAAAACTACAGAGAGCAAAGGAAGAAAAAGAAAAATCCAAAGTAGTCAGAGAATACGAAGAACTCACCGAGGCAATTCCAGAACAATTCTTCCCGAATTGCATCAAGAAAATACTAGCCGGACTCGTAGACGGCAAGAAAAGAGCCGTCTTCATTCTGATCAATTTCCTCATCAGTGTCGGGTGGAGCTATGACGCAATTGAGGAACGTCTCAACCAATGGAATAAAGTCAATCGCGAACCGCTTCGAGAAGTCATCTACAAAGGTCAACTCAGATATCACAAAACCAAACAAAAGAAGGTCCTTCCGCCGAACTGTGGCAATCTCCTCTACTATAAGGAATTGGGGGTAAAATGCGACGACAGCTGCTGCAACCGTTTCAAGAATCCCGTCGGCTATGCAAAGGCGCAAACGCGATTTCTGCAAAAAACAGGCAAAAAGAAAAAGAAGGATGCTAAACCTTCCAAAGAAAAAGCAGAAAAAGAACCTGCAGAACCGTCGAAAGAATCAACGAAGTGAAACCTTTTTATAGGAAAATACTTTACTCCGAATATGGGGGCAGGACGACCAACAAGAAGCGATATTCGGCAGAATATGGTAGAACTCTTAGCACATCTCGGAGAGGCGTACGGCTATGATCTCTTCAAACTCTACAAAGAAATCTTCCCTCTTGCAACTCAACGTGTAATTTATTACCACCTCAAAAAGGGAGTAGAATTAGGAGAATTCAAAGTAAATAAGATCGTTAAAGAAGAGGGAACCTTCTCCTGGGGTGGACACACTCAAAAAGTATATTACGGTCTAGGCGATCGCGCCCAAGTAAAAGGAAATCAAGAAGTACAAACTATTCTAGAAGAAAAAGGTCTACTACAAACCACCAAGGCTTGAACCGCCCGTCTCTCTCTGAACATATTTCTTGAGAATAACTTCTAAAATCAACACTACACCATAAATCAACAACAAATCAAGAATAACCCATCCCGTGATCACAAGCCCCCCAAACGTCCACAAAATCGCAACAGCCGAAAGATAATAGGTAATCGTCGGCGACGCTATAATAAAGGAGACTTTTTCTGGAAGCTTGTGTGCGAACGAATTGTAAATAATAAATCCTGTGTACACAAAAAGAATCATCAACCCGAAAAATCGAGACCACACGAGACCGCTCCATCCTTCGGAAAAAAGTTCTCGCATACTAATGATCAAAATCCAAAAGATACTCATACCATTTCCTAACGCAGTATTCCATCCTAACTTCTCCGATTGATATTTGCTAAAATACACCTCAAGCACGATCCAAAAAAAGAGAATCGGAGTCAGTAACCACAAAATCGAGAGATCATTTACCAACGACCCTCCAATAGCGCCGAACCCAGAACCAATACTATTCATGATGTCACCAAAACCCATAAGCTCATCTAGAAATACAGTTATATAAATCTTTTCACTACCTTTAATAATCACCCACCATTACCCAGCACATGCTCCCTTTTACGGAAAAATACAAAGCAATCACCGTCTCCGATATTGTCGGCCAGGATGCAGCCGTTCAAGCAGCCGAACAAACCATCACGAATCGTGGTAAGGCATTACTACTCCACGGACCGCCAGGAACCGGAAAGACCTCACTAGCTATTGCGTTAGCAAATGATGCTGATCTCGAATTTCTTGAATTCAATGCCTCCGATCATCGAAATGCAAATACCATCAAAGAAAAACTAGGAGGAGCACTCGGCCAGCAATCTCTCTTCTCCAAAGGAAAACTCATCCTCATCGATGAAATTGACGGTCTTTCCGGAACAAAAGATCGCGGCGGCATCAAAGCAATCATCGATCTCATCAAAACAAGTGCATTTCCGCTCGTACTTACGGCACAAGATTCCTGGAACAGAAAGTTCTCAACACTAAGAAAACACTGCGAACTCGTTGCCATGCCTCCATTACATCACGACGCCATCGCACAGGTGCTCACGAAAGTCTGCAACGAAGAAAAAATCAAATACGAAGCGAGTGTAGTCACAACACTTGCACGACGTGCCGGCGGCGACTGCCGAGCAGCATTAACCGATCTCCAGTCGATGACTCAGGTTTCAAAAGCATTAACCAAACAGGCACTTGAAGAGTTGGTACAACGAAGCCAAATTGAAACAATACCGCAAGCCCTCGTTAAAGTGTTCAAAACAACCAATCCAGAGATTGCAATTTCAGCGTTTGAACACGTCGTAGAAAGCAGCGATGATCAATTTCTCTGGCTGGACGAAAATCTTCCTAAAGAATACACCAAGGCAGCAGACATCGAACGAGCCTACGAAGCAATCAGCAAAGCCGATATCTTCCGGCGACGAATACGAAGGTGGCAACACTGGCGATTCCTCGTCTACATCAATGCATTACTCACAGCCTCGATCGCCGTAGCCAAGGATGAAAAGTACAAAACCTTTGTACAATACAAACCTACTGGCCGCATCCTTAAATTATGGTGGGCAAAACAAAAATCAATGAAAAAGAAAGCAATCGCTGCAAAGCTAGGAAAAGCATCTCACAGCTCAGAACGCCAAATGCTTCGCTACGTAGACCACTACAAGTCCATTTTCCAAAACAACCAAGAAATGGGCGATGCCATAGCTCTGTACGCAGACTTAGACAAAGAAGAAATCGCCTGGCTAAAGAAATGACTATGCGTACGAAGGCTGTCCAGCAGGAGGCTTCTGTTCCAATTGCTTTTTATCATCCACAATCCCCAACTTCCGGCCAATCGTCCTGAGAAAACCTTCCTCCCCAGTAATCAATGAGAAAATAACGTCGTTCACCGCTCCCACCGCAACTCTCGCAACAGGATTGACAAGATAATTCATAGTGTAAAAGTGTATAGCCGAAAGCGTCAAGAACGTCTCTCCCAAAATCGGCAGCAATTTCTCCTTCACATCATTATCGTATGCCTCCTTCATGTGAGAGAAGATCTTTCCAGTGAATATACTACCTAGCGTACCCCATCCGCCATATTTATCCACAATATACGTCGCCGTTCGATATGTAGCCACCCACGGAGCCACCATCAGTGGATTAAAGAGTAAGGTTTTAGCAACCTTCAATCCGATGGTTGCAGGGTTAGGTATAAGAAAATCAGGAATGTGGTAGGCCCAGTATGCTAATGCTCCTGCGTAATTGCCCACGGCCAACGTCTTTCGCATCTGACCCCACTGAGTCTTAATGCCTTTCTTCATATCACTCAGATATTTCCCAATACCCAATCCTATAGGAGTAAGAAGAGTAGCCAACCCACCTGCAGGACCCGCAGCAAGATAAGCGAGCGCCGCTAACGGTGCGTACAGCGCCGAATCCTTTGCAACATTTCCTAACGTCCATGTATCACGCTCAGCGGTCTCCTCCAATGGAGAGCTATCCGAAGAAGGCGGCTGCAGTTTGGACTCTAAATCGTCTGCCAATGTACTACTTAAAAGTAGCACTTCATTTAAAAAGATTACTCAATGTACAAATTAAAGAATTCTACTCAAAAAGTTTCCACGTTAATTCAACGCTTTCATCAGGATAATCCTGCCAGGTACCACCCATAGCTGCAATATCCTTATCTCGAGTTTCAATACAAAGCGTCTGATCCGTTCTAAATCTGCTGTAACTAACGGCAGTCAAAACACCGTCTTTACAGTCTTGGTACGTAACACCCTCAATCGGAGCATCAATAATCCAGATATCATTTGAAAATCCGGATGCAATAAAGTAATTATATCTGTTCGATTGGGGAAAGAACCTTACCTTGACATCATAATCGTAATTTTCCTTAACTAAAATTCTCTCCTCAGAAAAGTCTGAGAATCTCCAAGCAAGAGTATCAAAGAAAACAGTACCTGAAGTCGCAACATCTTTTGCTGACTCAATAAAATCAGCCTCGGAAGCACTCATACATCTCCCACCACTACACCCATAGGGGCAAGCCTGAACATTACTAAACGTACAATCACTCGTTCGATAGCCCTTTCTATTCGCATCAAGACACGCAAGACCCAAATCACAACTCTGCTTCGAATCAGAAACTACAGTATCCTCTACAACGGGATCGATAACAACAGTCTCAACCGGAGCACTCAAACAAGCCCCAGCCTCGCAACCATTCTCGCAAGATTTCTCGTCCGTTAGTGAACAATCAGCGTTTCGATAGGCTCGAGTATTCGCATCCGTACACAAAGCGCGTGCCGTACACACATCCTCCACAACTTCCTCGCTTGTATCCTCAACAACCTCGTCTGAACCCCGATTACCGAAGACTGCTATAAACAAGGCAATAACCAGAATAACGATAATGATCTTCTTGGAATCCATACCCTAAAATCGGCAACCCTACTATATAAATCTGTTCTTTTTAGCCGGAGCAATACTTTTAAATATCCTGCCCGTTTTGACACATTCATGACCCTCTCCATCGAAGACATCGCAGTTTTTTGTAAAAAGAAAGGTTTTGTCTATCCTTCAAGCGAAATCTACGGAGGATTTTCTGGATTCTGGGATTTTGGACCGCTCGGTGTTGAACTGTTTAACAACATCAAAACCCATTGGTGGAACTTTTTTGTACGGAGTCGAGCTAATATGGTGGGTGTCGATGCCTCAATCATCTCTCACCCGCGCGTCTGGAAAGCATCGGGACACGTAGACAGTTTTGGCGACCTCGTCCTTACCACAAAACAATCTAAGACTAAATTGCGTGCCGATCATTTCATAGAAGATGAATTGAGCATTTCCGCAGACGGCATGAATGCCCAGGACATCATGAATCTCATCAAGAAGCACAAATTACAACATAAAGGTGAAGATTTCGAAGAACTGAAAGATTTCAATCTGCTGTTTTCAACGCACGTAGGTGCAGACGAGAAAAATGCAAACACAGCCTACCTACGCGGAGAAACCGCACAGGGAATGTTTACCGATTTTAAATTAGTTGCAGAAACCGCCCGCCAACAGCTACCGTTTGGTATCGCCCAGGTCGGAAAGTGCTTTAGAAACGAGATCGCTCCTCGCGATTTCCTCTTCCGCGATCGAGAATTCACCATAGCAGAATTCGAATTTTTCATTCATCCCGATCAAACCGAATGTAATCTCCTAACCAAAAAACATCGCTCGCTTAAACTACCACTCCTCGACAGCAAAGAACAAGCCAAAAAGAATGGCGAACCCAGACTCACCACCATTGAGCAGATGCTCAAACAAAATAAACTAGGAGAATGGCATGCCTACTGGCTAGCAGAACAATATCGTTGGTTGTTAGCTATCGGCCTCGATCCAAAAAAACTAAAAGTACGAGAACACGTAAAAACCGAGCTCTCTCATTATTCTTCAGCCACTTTCGATCTCGACTACACCTTTCCCTTTGGAAGTAAAGAGATTGCCGGTAACGCTAATCGCGGCCAATACGACCTCACCCAACACATTAAGGAAAGTAACGAAAAATTAACCCTATTCGATGAAGCAACAAAACAACATATCGTGCCTCGAGTAATAGAACCCACCTTCGGCATGGAGCGTGTACTATTGGCATTAATCGTAGACGCATACCAAGAGGACAAAAAACGAGGGAATATCGTATTAAAAATGCTCCCCAAACTTGCTCCATTTACCGTAGGCATCTTTCCACTGGTCAATAAACTCGATAAAGAAGCATCGAAATTATTCGATCTCTTAAAAGAAGAATTCTCATGTACCTACGACAAAAGCGGATCCATCGGTCGTCGCTATGCAAGAGCAGACGAGATAGGAATACCCTATTGTATCACGCTGGACTTCGATGGAATAAAGGATAAAACCGCAACCATTCGTGATCGAGACTCCGCAAAACAGATTGTCGTAAAGCAAGATGAATTAGCAATCACTCTCCACCGCCTCCTCTCCGGAGAAAAGCTACAAGCAGTTACAAAAATGAAATAGTCACCATCACAATCTTTAAAAAAGAGCGATGATTACCTTTTTCAAATGGCAATAAGCGATTTACAACCAAGACAAGGAAAAGTAGACATTACCGTCGAAGTGACGGCTAAAGAAGACGTTCGAGAGTTCGAGAAATTCGGAAAAACGGGACGCGTATGTAACGTAAAAATCAAAGATGACACCGGAGAAATGGTTCTTTCTCTTTGGAATGAACAAATAGATCAGGTTAATGTAGGCGACAAAGTTCACATCGCAAACGGATATGTCTCTGAATGGCAGGGCGAAATGCAGCTCTCAACCGGTAAATTCGGAAGTATGGAAGTACTAGGCAAAGAAGATGCATCTACCGATGAAGCACCGCCTGCTGCGCCTACACCAGAACAACCCTCCAAAGAAGATTTTAGCGCTTCTATCGATGAAGAAGAAGTTCTGTGATGACAATAGTTTTATAAAGTAATTATTAGTTCTTTGATACTGATGGGGACGTAGCTCAACCTGGGAGAGCACTAGACTGAAGACCCAATTGAGCAGTTTAGATCTGCTGAGGCGAAAGCCAATGAATGGTAGAGATCTAGGTGTCGTGGATTCAAATTAGCCAAAAGCTATGAAAGTTCCACCGTCCCCATTTTCTTTTTACAAAAAAATGATACAAAAAACAATACTCCTACTCACCCTCCTACTTCTCCTCTCAGCATGCACCCCAGAAACCAGTACTCAGCAAGAACTAAAACTTCAATCTTTCGAAATCGACCCAACATTAGAAACAGAAAATGGATTTTTCTCAATAGAAATTGGAGCTAACCCAGCAAACTCGTGCTCATTATCTTCGAAGCGATGAAGTTAAAGACCATCATGATACAGGCAGAGATAATACAGTACATCACCACCGATCTAAACATGTTCTTTCCCAACTGATACCGCTCATTCAATTTATCGGAACCATTCTCAATACCATTTGCCAATACAGTAAGAATATACGTAATCTGCACCACATAAATCCCCACAATAACCTGGAAGTGATACGTAGGTAGACCCTGCCCAAAGAATCCAGAAACCAAACCTCCTCCAGCCGCACTCTCTGCACCGCTACCTCCCGAAATATTACTCATCTGTGCCGATAATCTTCCTAGAATCGCCGTGACCATCGACGTAATACCAATAACAATCCCAGATATAACAGGAGTCAAAAATTTAATCTGTGAGCTCATCGATGCGAGAATCTCCGCCATCAAGTCCTTCAATCGCTCATTGACCTTATGAATCTCCTTCACATACCGCGCAATATTCATCAATGCGGCTGACGCCACCTTCGGACCCTTCTTAACGCTTTCAATCAACACCTTCATCGAGCTCTCAATCAATTTGCTCGGAAAAAACTTCATAGCTCCATTCTGAGGATCAAAAATAGCCTGCGAAACCCCCATCCCTAAACGAGAAATATTATTGCCTACTAACTGGAAAAAATTCCCAGAAACACTACCCTGCATACTCCGCCCCAGTTTCTCAAACGCAATCTCTGCAGGACTTCCATCGCCCAGCCGATTACCCAACTGAAATAATCCAGAGGCAAATTCCTGCTCGAGTGTTACAGTCTTATTTCTAATATCAATAACCTTCTTCGACTTCAGTTTATAGTACAACCCGAATCCCACCCCCAAACCAAGCGGAATAAATAAACTCAATAATGATGCACCTAATCCAAACGGACCAGCCATCTTTCCATCCTCCCCAACGCGATAATCCAACAAACAATACGTTCTCAGACAGGTAGAAACCTCATCCAATCCCCCAAAACCCAGGTTCGTTTCATCAGTAATGAACAAATGCATAATCAAGGGACTTATTCCAATAAGAAATAATAATGCTCCCACCACAACACATAACCCTGCCGGACTAAAAGAAAATTCCTTACCCCCAATCTTGAACCTAAGATAAGAATACTTCTTGAACTCATTCATCTCTCCAATATCAGTATCACCATACCCCGTCGGACGCTTCGAAAGAATCTTGCGCCCCATCGAATATACCATCAACGGCAACCCTACATTGTACAGCAACGCAATCGAGTACCATTTCACCCCTTTCATGAAACTAACAATCAACGGAAGTATTACCAGTCCCAAGATGGGAAGAATGACCCCTAACATATGAAGCATCGTGATAGGACTCTTCAAATTCTGAGCATAATGCAGCATCTTTTCATATGTCTCAGTCAAAATAACATCTAACGATCGATCAAGCGTAGATTTTCTATTCTCTTCATTTCCTTCTAACAACGAAGCCTCTATCAGATGAAAGGCCTCAATCAACTCCATGTTTGTCTTCTTCCAAGTATCTAAATACGACTCCAGCGATTCCTTAACCGTAGGAAACTTCTGAGTCTCCACATCCCATACCACCTTCTTCAAGTCCAGACTCAATGGCGGTTGAATATGGTCAGCCGCAAAACGAATAGCAAGCTCCAAATTCGAAGTATGCCTCATATACGTGACTACATAAAAGATACAGAGCACCATCTGATTACTTGCACGAAGACGCCAATTCGCAGCCGTCGTACTAGGCAAATTTTGAAGAGGCTTAATCATTGAAAAACCCACAATCACAAAAAACAAGGCAAAAAAGAAACTCCCTGCCAACGTTGCTATAAGTGCAGCAGCCAAAATCAATGCAAAAGGAGCGATAAATGCAAATGACGCAACCCCTGCCGGAGTAACATTCAGATGAGTAATCTTCAATGCACTCTTAATAGCCTTCTCCTTCTTTTTATCAGGCTTCACCTTCAGAATCTTTTCTGAAAAAGCACACAATTTCTCATAAATGTTCATATGAGTAGGTAAAAATTCCTGTCTGAACTCCTGATACGATTTTGAAGAAATTTCCTCAGTCGGTTTAACATCAGAATCTCCTAGTTTGCCCTCTAGCTTCGCCTTGTACTTCTGCATCAAATCTCCCATGCCCTTATCTTGTCCAGCCATCAGTACAACTTCTTCCTCTTTATCGTTCTCTTCAACCATTCATTCCATTCAAAAAAGATTTTCTTCGGATCGAGCGAGCCAACTTCTTCTCGCACCGATTCAGAAATTCTGTGATACTCATCATTAGCCTGAATCGTATGATCAGCCTCCAATAACGAAAAATCCTTACTTTTCCGTGCATAGTTTACAATCGTCTCCTTCATCTTCGCACGCAGCTGAATATTGTCCCACACCGCATCCCAATCACTAGCCCATTCCTTGACATTTCCCGCAATCGATTTCAAGATCTCACTCTCTCCATTGATTAAATCATCTCCCGGAATAAGCTGGTCGGTAGCCGCATCATATTTCATCAAATCTGAAAATCCATTCTCCAAAAGAGGATCATTCTCCCACTTCTTTCGTACCTCAGTAATCTGGGTAACTCGCCGCACTCGCGACAACCCATCTGCCGATCTAATAGGATTGGCCACAACAATACAATCCGTAGCCTTGAAACTCGTTTTAGGGACCTCTAAATCATTCACAACACGATCATAAATACCATACGGACTGTCGCCGTGAATCGTCCCCGCAACAACATTTGCCAGTGCTCCAACACGCATAGCCTCATACAATGCTTTTGCTTCCTTACTCCTAATCTCTCCCACAATCAAGCAACTATCTCCTAAACGCAACGTAGTTCTTATCCCTTCATCTGCTGAGACCTCTGAACTACCCTTCGTTAAAGCAGAAGCAACCTTCATCTGCTGAATATTATATCCCAGCTTCCGCAATGCATTGCCCGGTAATTCAAGCGTATCCTCTATCGTGATAATCCTATACTTCCTCATAATCTCAGTTAATACCGCACCCAACACCGAAGTTTTACCTGCAGATCGCGTCCCCGCAATGAGCATGGTTCTCGATCCATCAACAATAAAACTAATCAATCCAGCAGCAAGCGAATTAAGCATCCCATTGTGAACGAATAACGGCAACGTCCACGGCTTGTCTCTATGTCGCCGAAAAGCATACGCCAATCCCGTCGGATCCAACGGACTAGAAATAACTCCCACTCTTGCAGTTGCACCTGGCACCGTAATTTCAGTATCAAGAATCGGATTAGCCTCATCTAACGGCCTACCAGAAATCATACGTAATTTAGAAGCCCACGAATCGGCTTCAGAAGGATTAGGAAAAATGTTCGTCTTACAATCTCCCCAGTCCGCATGCACAATAAACATCGGACTCTCTCCCATCGGCGAATTAATGGTAATGTCCTGAATCTTCTCATCCTGCAGCAACACCTCAATCAACCCAAATCCAACCGTATACCGCACCAAGATGTGCGTCAACTCATCAATTTCAGCCTGCTTCAGCTTGATATGCTTGTATTCAACCAGCTCCTCAATCAAATCGCGACCAATATTGAAAAACACCGTGCGCATCCGCTCAGGATCAATAAATTCAGATTTCTTCGGCTTGTGCTCGGTCATAATTTTACGCGCATCATCCAAAATCTCATACTTATCTTCAGTCAGATTAAATTCGGGAGGAACAACGTGATACAAATATTGGATTGTATCCGGCAAACTAAAGATAGTGACCTCCGTACCCTCACTCTTGTAACTATCCAACTCATCTCCCTCCTCTGGAAATTTAGACATAAGCTTAGTATGCAAGAAATCAGGCTTGATATTGGGAGTAAAAATGCGACTGTAAATAGTCCTATCCCCTATCTTATATCCAGGCAAATGCGGCTGTGCCAAACCAATAAGTTTGGTCTTCTCAAACATCTTAATGAGCATCGTAAGAACCTCAAAATACTTGGCCATACACTTCTTCATAGCCCCATCCGAGCTCTTCTGAAAAGCAATCTGTTCATCTCTAAACAAGCGCTTGACCGTAACATAAGCTCCGATCGGATCACTTCTTAAATGCCGTGAAACAACATCCTTGACCTTAGCATACCACGCAGCCGCATAACGCGTGCATGATTTATCAGCAAGAAATGCCGTATAATTAATCAATTCCCGTTGTCGATACAATTGAAGATAGATATCAGCAATCTCCTTAACGTAACCTGTCTGAACGACATCATATTCATACTCGCGCTTCTGAATAAAAACTAAGCGCGTGCCCTCACCCACCTCATTAATAATATCGCAGGTCTTCTGAAAAGTAACCGGATCATTTTCTAAAGACGGCACCCTATTGTACTGCTTACACTCAATCCTAATAATTCCCTCTGAACCCTCTCGAATCAATTCATATTCGAAAGCTCCCTTCTCCGCAAAAGATTCAGCCATTCTCCTTCTCCTTTTTTCGAAGCTCAAGCAAAGCGATCTCGATAAGATGGGACTTATTACGATATTTCGTCGTATCCCTACACTCGTCGGCAATCCACTCAAGAAGACTACTATCAATCGTTGCACTAATGGGTTTTTTTACCATGGTAAATAATATATTTTATCATATAAAATACATTTAATGCATTTTATACTATAATTAGATCCCCCATATATTAATGTTCTGATTAGCGAGTACAGAAAACTTTATATAGTTCGATAAGGAAAAACAACTGTGGAAAAGAAAATGCACGTTTTACTGATTATTGCCATAATCTCAGTTGTAATTAGTGGTGCCGTAACATTTATGAGCATCCAGACAACTACACCTAATCAGCAATCATCAAACACAGATCAATCTACAAATTCAGAACCACTTCAGTCTAATATACCTCCCGCTCAAACAGTAGTAGGTGGAGTAGTAAAAGTAACCATCCCCTAAAGGGTGAAAACGTTATGAAATCTCTCTCAAATAGAATAATAACTCTGCTTCTCGTGGCATCCATCGTCATTTCTGTATTAGGAACCATTTCTAAACTCCAAAAACTGGGTGAATATTCCGGAGCCTCAATAAGCGGGTTTGCAACAAGCGGCACCGGTAAAGTCAATGTCTCCGTGGCATCGGTAACTTCCATTACCGTATCCGACGCTTTACTGAATTTTGGAGAATGCTCACCAAACATCACAGGGTCATATATCGCCTCGAATGATTCTTCCACATCTTGGGGTGCTCCTGGAGTCTGTACCGTAGACGGATCAGCACCAACCACTACCGACAGTCTCAACATCACCAATGATGGAAATGACGATGTAAATATCTCGTTCACCAGTGATGGTACGGCCTCTTCCTTTATCGAAGGCACCAATCCACAGTTCATGTATAGCACCACCAACGTTTCCGCGAGACCAGGATGTAGGTTCGCAAATAAAACCACTGCCATCATGTTTAATGACACTGAATCCAATATCACCGGTCTTCAGAGAATATGGCTCAATATCTCTAGCGCAAGTGTAGGATATCCAGTATGCTCCAATCTATCTTATCCTGATACCGCAGACTCAGTTGCTTTCTACGTCAGATTATTCCTTCCGAGCGACGTCACTCCAGGTACAGGTGAGAAGAGCGCTACACTCACCTTCACCGCAGCAAGTCTAACGTAAACTAACTTCTTCGCCCAAATAATGGAAGGAGAAAGGTTTATATACTATGATTGTGGATATCTACTTATCATTTGCATTGCTACTGAACGAGTTAACATGAAACAAGTCTCTAATCAAACATTAATCATGCTCCTGGTAGCATCTATCGCCATTTCCCTGGTAGGGACACTATCTAATCTCAATACACTTAATCAAATATCCGGCACATCCGCCGACATCGTAGGGTTCGCAACAAGCGGCACCGGTAAAGTCAATGTCTCTATTGCCTCAGTAAGTTCTATAACCATATCCGATGCCCTACTTGATTTCGGTTCCTGTTCACCAAATACGTCAGGATCCTACATCGATTCAAATGATTCTTCCACATCATGGGGTGCTCCTGGAGTCTGTACACTTGCCGGATCCGCACCAGCCTGGAGAGACAGCCTTAATGTTACAAATGATGGTAATGATAATGTCAACCTTACCGTGAGTGCGAGTGCTATTGCATCCACATTTATTGGCGGAACCAATCCACAATTCATGTATACCTCAGAAAATGTTTCCGCGAGACCCGGATGTAGATATGCAAATATCACTGGAAGCGCCATGTTTAATGACAGTGCGTCTAATATCACAGGCATGCAAGAAGTATGGTTAAATATCTCGAGTGTAAACATCCAATACCCTGTATGTTCAAATCTGAGCTTTCCCGATACCACCGATACCGTAGCATTCTACGCTAGATTGTTCCTTCCGAGCGACGTCACTCCAGGTACAGGAGAAAAAAGCTCCACACTCACCTTCACCGCAACGAGCATAGCATCATGAGACCATGGGTCAAATATTCAAATTATGGACGTATTTTTTCATACTTCTAATAGCAGCTGGATTTTCTGAAGCAATTGGAATAGGTATGTTTACCACCGAAATCAATTTTGAGCCGAATCTTAACGAAAACTTTCAGGCGTTTATCAACAATAATGTAGGAACTCCCATTATCGTAGAACTCACCGTAGATGGTAAACTCGCAGAGTACGTTACCTTTTCCGAAGACACCCTCAAAATCCCTGCAGGTGGACGAGCATTCTTTAACTATAATCTAAAACTGCCCGAATCCATTCCACCTGGAAAGAATAGAATCAGTATTGGAGCAACAGATATCACCCCTACAACCAAAGGCGGAATTTCAACGAAAACAGCAGTACATAAATCATTCTATATCCTTGCCCCCTATGATGGCAAGTACGTGTCAACCTCCCTTCGTATCCCCCAGGTATTTGTAGGAACACAAGCTCCATTCGCATTATCACTTGAACATCAGGGAGATGAAATAATTAAAACCATCACCGGATCTGTGACCGTAAAAGAAAAATCTTCAGAAGGAACTACACTAGCCACACTCCCACTAGAAAAGTTTACGAATATACAACCCAAAGAAAGGCGCGATACAGAGGTAATCTGGGATTTTACCGATCAATCCGTGGGAGATTATTTTGCCTCCGGAACTCTTACTGTAGATGGAAAACGACAAGAAATAAGTGGTTCATCCTTCAGAATTGGTGAGTTACTAGTAACCATAGAAGAGTACAATGACACATTCACTCAAAACGGCATTACTCGAATGGAAGTAATCGTGAAAAATCTTTGGAATGAGCCAATAGAGGGAGTGTATGCAGAATTATCCGTTGGAGATCTCTTTCTAAGAAGTTCAGAAGCAGTTCTTGATCCTGGTGTCAATGGAAAAATAGCGTTATTCCTGGATACCAATGCGCTTGAACTAGGAAAACATGCTGGATCACTAACAATTTATTACGCAGAAAAGACCGCGAAAGAAGACCTCATCCTCCGCATTGTAACTCCTCAATCCTCTCCAAAACCCATCTCCACACAGACACTCTTAGTGGTAGTCATCCTTCTCCTAGTCGGAACCAATCTCCTACTTGCACTCTTCTACTTCAGAAAGAAAGAAAAAGCTGCTAAATCAAAAAAATGAGAAAGCTAGCACTAGTACTGATATTTTTTCTGCTTGCTGCAACAATAGTCTCACATATCATGATTACAGAAAACGCCCCTACCAAAATTACCATACCGATGCGAGTAAACGTTGATAATACACCTGGTTCCGTAGGATTTGATACGGGTACCGAATTACTCACCTTCGGAAGACTAGGTTCCGGCTCCACTAGCAAGCGTACACTCAAAATTGAGAATAATGAAAACTATCCACAAAAAGTAACCTATTCCTTTACCGGAGAACTTGCACCTTGGGTTAATCTCCTAGCAGAGTATTATCTCCTAGATCCTCAAACAATGATGGAGATACCAGTAACGCTAACCGTTCCCTCCAACACCTCCACAGGTAACCACACTGGAGAGATGACGCTTCTCTTCAAAAAGAAATAGTATCATAATGATACAGTTATGATACACCCAATAAAAAATAAAATTCTTACCTCAGAAAGATAGACTTCAAAACATTTATATATCATAATGATATATGACGACTATGAGCGATCTTCTTCACATACGAGTTGGAAAACAACTCAAACAAGAAATGCAGAAACTCATTGATTCAGGTCTTTTTAGCAATCAAGCAGAAATCGCCAGGGAAGGCCTTCGAGATCTTCTACTAAAGTATAAAGACCAAATTAAAAAATGAGAATCTCCAACAATGCGGCAGCACTTTTCGCAGTTCTTCTAATCTTCACCAGTCTCGGAAGCTCCTATCTCTTCGTTGACCGCGTAGACATAGCCTATAGCGGTCAAGCAACCAGTGTTCAGGGCATCATGCAAATCTGTTTCAATCAACAACCCGTCATTGCAGAGTCCTGCAATACCACTGCAGTAGTGGATACGGCATATACCTGTGACGTAGATGCAAGCGATCTCGATAACAGTCCTACTCCAGTACAAAACCTCAGTTTTACCGATAATGTAGATAACTTCACTATTGGTCCAACCGATGGAGTCATCGCATTTACGCCTGATCTTAACGATAAAGGAAACATCTCCGTTACCGTTACCGTTGATGATGGATCGGGATGCAGCAATGCAGAAGATTCATCAAATTACACCCTCGCCGTTGCCGGCCCCGTTTGCGGAGACCTCGTCTGCAGCGCGAGCGAAACCTGTGACTCCTGCGCAAATGACTGTGGCTCCTGCAAATCCGGTGGAGGCTCCGCAGGTGGTGGTGGCTCTGGCGGCGGTGGAGGCGGCGGTGGAGGCGGCGGCGGCTCATCCAAAAAAGAAGGATTTAACATAGACTTCAGTCGATCTGACGATCAAGGAGAAGATGAACAATTCTCCCCTCCCGTAACCCAACAAAAGCGCATGCGCCTTAAAAAGTCACAAGTCATCAAAATAACCTTTGATGGGGTTGTCGGTCATGATTTCCGAATCACTGGTATCTATGAGAATTTTGTAACAGCAATCATCAGAAACGAACCACAGACAATCAGGTTAAATCTACTAGAACCCTACACCGTCGATCTCAATGATGATGGCCTCGCAGAAATGGTACTCACCGTAGAAAAAATTCTTGGAGCAGATGTCTGGATAGTCTTTAAGCGCGGAGAGGGTGCCGATGCCTACGTCGCAGAAGGATTAAAAGAAAGTTTCACCATCTCTCCTGATCGAGTCTCCGTAAGCCTAAAACAAGGCACTCAGGTTGAGAAAATATTGCTTCTCAATAACGCACTCACCGAAACCATCAATATCTCAGTAGAAGCTAAAGGCCTATCTCCCGTTATAAATCTCCCCTATACATTCCTCAGAATCACCTCTTTCGAACAAAAACCCTATTCAGTCATCATAAATACCTCAAAAAGCCTACCGGGAGTAGTAAGCGGCACACTCCTCTTTACATCGGGGGCAGTAACAAAAGAGATTCCCGTAGTCATCGAGATTGAATCACTCAGAAAAATATTCGACGTAACCCTAGACATCCCCTTTACCTCTAAAAGGCTCAAACCAGGGGAATCACTTCTCGTCCATATCAATGTCCATAGCCTTGAAGCTCTAGATGGAGAGGTACCCCTCAAATTATCCTACGAAATTCGAGATGTTAAGGGAAACCAAGTCATACGCCAAGATGAACATATCGGAGTAGGGGGGGATCTATCCTTCTCTAAAAAGTTCGACCTTCCACTGGATCTAAATGGAGAGTATGTACTCATTGTTACCGTTACCCATAAAGACTCCTTTGGAAGCGCAACCGAGCTCTTTGATGTGAATGTGCCCCTAGTCCAACTCTCCCCTGGCACTAAAGGTTCAATCCTGACCACCATTCTAACCTTGTTACTACTAAGCGCACTCGTATATGCAGGAATCTTCTTCCATAGCCACCATTACGATACCGCAATTCTAGAAAAATTTTCCTGGTTAAGAAAAATATCGCCTAAACTACCAAAACATAAAAGACAACAATCTCCCAGAAAAGCAATAACAGAACCCGCAATCGAAGAAGCGGCCACCAAAGTAAAAAGAAAGCTCTCCGTAATAAAAGACGGCATTGATGAAGGTTTACTCCCAAAAGGCCTCATGAAACGCTTAAAAGGTAAATTAAAGTAGCTAAATCGTATGTGCATAGCTCACAATAACGCTTTCAAAGAATAATACGGGCTTGCCCCGT